>JAUQXG010000206.1 GCA_030834765.1 Lutispora sp. | reverse complement strand
TGTATTGCTTTAATGCCATATGCTCTTTCTATTTTTTCAAGAGTTTTCATTTCATTAGGTGTTACGATAGATATGGCGGTACCTGTAGCGCCTGCCCTTGCCGTTCTGCCTGCTCTATGAAGATAGTCCTTTGTATCTTCTGGTAAGTCCAAGTTAAAAACATGGCTTATTCCACTTACATCAAGACCTCTAGATGAGATATCAGAGGATATAAGCAATTGAATTTTTCCACTTCTAAAATCCATTAAGGCTTTTTTTCTATCTAGCTTCATTGCAGTACCATGTATAGAGTCTGCTTTCAACTGATGATACTTTAGTTTTTCTGAAAGGATATCTACTTCATCGCTTTTATTGATAAAAACCAATGCTCTCGTCGGGTTTATGATTCGCACAAGCTTTCTCAAGTTTTCTGCTTTTTCTCTCTGTTCAGAAAGAAAATATAAATGTTCAATTCCTGATGCCATTGCAGTTTTTTCTTCAACCTTTACAATGGCAGGATCTTTCTGCATGGCTTTTGCTTTTTCTATGATGACCTCCGATATGCTTGCAGAAAAAAGAAGTATCTGTCTTTCCTTTAAAGTAGTTTTTATGATAGCTTTTATATTTTCAATATTATGAGTATCCAAAAGTCTATCTGCCTCATCTAGTACAATTGTTTTCACTGTGTGGGCTTTAATTTTTTTTAGCTTTATCAGCTCAAGTATTCTTCCTGCAGAGCCTATAATCATATGTGGCTTATCCTTTAGCTTTTCTATTTGCCTTTCTTGGCGTACATCTCCGATAATAGGTGTGGAAGTCACTTTCATACCTGATGCTAAAGCCAGTGCCTCTGCAACTTTTTGTATTTGCACTCCAAGCTCATGGGTAGGTGCAAGAACGATTACCTGATTTTCTCTTTTTTCTGTATCAATCTTTTGAAAAAGGGGCAAAAGATAAGCAAGGGTTTTGCCTGTACCAGTTTGAGATTGAGCAATCACATCCTTACCCTCCGCAATCAGCTCCATAACTCTTTCCTGTATATCCGTAGGAACAGTAATATTATCTTTTTTCAAAGCCTCAATAAGCTCTGTATTTATATTTAATTCTTCAAATGTTTTCATGGTATTCCTCCTTTGTATTCCTTTAGGGTGGGGTTCGAGGCACCAGGCTCGAGGATTTGGGCAGTGCTCTGTAGAAGATGGGTTCTAGGCGCCAGGTTCCAGGCACCAGGATTAAGAAGGACTTAGGAGATTTCAGCCAAAGTAGGCTCCTCTTCCCGCATAGCCTTTCTCAAACCTCGAACCTCGAGCCTGGTGCCTCGCGCCCTACCCAATCTCCTTTTTCTCGTAACAAAAAACAATTCCTCATATTAACTATATAATATTAACAATTTTTAATCAATCTATTGATTTTTTTCATTTTGTGGTATACTAATTGCAAGACCAAAATTTAAGCAAAATTTGGTAACATAATTTTGCTTAAATTTATGTGCATTCCAATTAGCCTTAAATCGATGTTTATGACGAATATTGGAGGTAATTTAGCATCCAATATTCGTTTACATTTTTAAAAAAATAATTAATGCATTGAATTGAAGGACTTCAAATGCCTCATAATATATATAAAGTGTTTCGTGTGTGCGATTGCGATTCACCATGGTGATTATTAAATCGTCCGAATCTCTCGAGCTACATAAATAAGGGTTTAAAGCTGAATGGAAAAATTTAAAATAAAAGAATGGAAGTGAAATATGAATACAGAAGTAACATTTGAAAGCTTAAATTTAAGCAGTGGTGTACTAAAAGCAATTGAGGAGATGGGTTTTGAATCCCCATCAAGCATACAAAGTGCCGCAATACCTCTTATCATGAAGGGTGAGGACGTAATTGCCCAAGCACAAACCGGAACAGGCAAAACAGCTGCATTCGGTATTCCTGTGGCAGAAATTGTTGATCCAACAAACCGTAATGTTCAAGCCATCATCATAACTCCAACCAGAGAGTTATGCATACAGGTAGCAGGAGAAATCAGCAAACTTTGCAGACATAAAAGAATAAGGGAGTTGCCAATATACGGCGGACAGTCCTATGACATGCAATTCAAGGCATTGAGACAAGGGGTTCACGTTGTAGTAGGTACTCCAGGCAGAGTAATCGACCATATAAAAAGAGGAACACTTAAACTAAATGATGTTAAAATTGCAATACTGGATGAAGCAGATGAAATGCTTGACATGGGCTTTATTGATGATATAGAGCAAATTTTAAAAGAAACTTCAACAGATAGGCAGACCATGCTTTTCTCCGCAACTATGCCAATGGCAATCAAGACATTAGCGAAAAAGTATATGAAATCTCCACAAATTGTGGCCATTACGCCTCAGCAAGTGACGGTAAACCTGATCGAACAATACTATTATGAAGTAAAAGAAAAATACAGATTTGATAGTCTTTGCAGAATACTAGAAACAGAACATGCAGAATCCGCTATGGTTTTTTGCAGAACAAAAAGAAATGTTGATGAGCTGGTAGAAGGCATGCAATCCATGGGGTATTCAGTAGAAGGTCTTCACGGAGATATGACACAAAGCCATCGAACCAATGTAATGAACAAATTCAAATCAGGAGTTCTAGATTTTTTAGTAGCTACAGATGTAGCAGCAAGAGGTCTTGATATAGAAAGTGTAACTCATGTAATAAATTACAACATACCTGAAGATCCTGAAAGCTACGTCCACAGAATAGGAAGGACTGGCAGAGCAGGTAGAGAAGGAACAGCTATTACACTTATTACAGCAAGAGAAATGAGAATGCTCAGAATCATCGAACAGTTTACCAGAAGCAAAATAAAGAGAAAAGATGTTCCTACTCTGAAGGATATCCATGAGCAATTAACAACTAAAACAGTTGAAAAGCTTGTCAACACCATCACAGAAGGCAACTTCAGCGAATATAAGCCAATCATCCTTAATCTTGCTGATGAATACGATTTAGTAGATATCGCAGCCTCAGCTTTCAAATATATAGCTGATCTTGAGCATGGTAAGCTTTCAGTAATGGAAGAACACGAACAAGAAAAAGAACCGGAAACAGTAAGACTTTTCATAAACATTGGCCGCAAGGATAAGGTAATGCCTGCAGACATCGTAAGATCCATAGCCGATGTATCCGGACTGCCAGGAAGCATTGTTGGTGTTATTGATATATTAGATTCATACTCCTTTGTAGAAGTACAACGAGATCACGCAGATGCAGTTATGAAATCTATGAAAACAATAAAAATCAAAGGCAGAAAGATCAATATGGAAAAAGCCAATAGAAATCAAAATCAAGGTCAAAGAAGACCTCGATACTAAAAATAATACTTTTGGATTTAGGCACCCATAACTTTGAAGTGTAGGTGTTTTTAGAAGGCAGGCAGCGAGATTCGCTGCCTGCCTTTTCTATCCTATGATTTAAATTTTAGAATCAACAATTGAAAAAACATAAAAATAAGCTAATCCAGCGAGAAACCCTTTATTCATGGGAGTTCTGCTAATTTAGCCTTATTATATCAGACACATCTATGTACTATATTTTTATCTATTTCATATATCGTTTTAATGCTTCATAAAAATTTTCTCTCGTACCTGCCATAATCACAACAATAAATTTATCTTCAACATATTCCACCGTGTAAGCTAGTTCATAGTTTGTTTTATTGTAGTAAATATCATATCCATAAACACCTGCTAAATCTCCCGTTTTTGCAATCCCTATTGTGTGATCTTCCAATATTTTATCAATTGCCAACCGGTATTGTGCCTTTAATTTTTTATCATTCATTTTTTTCAAAAACTTTGCAGCTGGAGGAAGAATACGAAGCTGTGTCATCACTATTCCTCCGATTCAAAAATTTCATCATACGTAGAATATTTACCATTTCCATCAGCTACATGTTTCGCTTCATTTAAAATTGTTTCTATAGCAGGACGAATTTTTTTCTGAGTAGCTCTAAACTGAGCAAGCAACTCTTCACCCTCAAAACCTTGTGCAATCAAATCTGCTAAAATCTGTTCTGCAAATTCACCGCCAATTATTTCTTTTATTGGTCTTATCACAAGCTCTTTTCCCCGAACAATACACTCCGCTTCGCCATCAAAGCCAAGCATCTCAAAAAACTTTTGCGGTATTGTAATCTGCCTCTTAGCAGAAATAGTAATACGCTTTCTATCCATCGAAGCACCGCCTTTCATAATTGGCACAGACATACAATCATCCCCCATATATTATATGTAAACAACTAGGAAATATTTGATTCCAATTTTCCTTGTTTCCTAGTTCCATTTTATCATTAACAAATTCCTATATCAATATATATTCAATTTAAGTTTCCTCTTTCGATCTGCACGGCAACTTAAAGCCAGCATCTCAAACAAACTTTTAGTCACAAAGGGGACAGATGGCTTTT
>JAUQXG010000205.1 GCA_030834765.1 Lutispora sp. | reverse complement strand
CTTAATCCATTCATATTCATAAAATCACTTCCACCTTTTTACTGAACTCCACATATTATCATTGTTGCTTTGCTAAGAATTGGATAAAATAGATTTGACCACATAAGACTGATTATGATAATAAAAGTAAATGTAACAACTATACCTAACATATTTTTACTATCATCCTTTAAAGGCTTGTACTCTACATCTTTATCCAATTTAAATATCATTTTAAATAATATATTTAAAAATGCTGCAAAAGCAACCAAAATGCAAATTGCAAGCAAAACTCCACTAACATAATGCCCTCTTTGTATCGCTCCAGCTAATATATAAAACTCGCTGAAAAATGCTGCAAAGGGGGGCGCTCCTGTCAAAATAAGCATACCAATTATCATAACAATGGCATTTTTAGGCATGATCTTTATTAAAGCTTCTATTTTATCTACTCGATTGGTCTTTAAACCTCGCTGCATATTTCCCGCTGTAATAAAAAGCAAGGTTTTTGCAAAAGAATGAATGATGGAATGAATCAATGCACCTAATACACTGATATATGCGCCAACACCCAGACCTAATGTGATTATCCCAATGTTTTCAATAGAAGAAAAGGCAAGAAGCCGTTTAAAATTACCTTGCTTTAACATACTGAATGCTGCAACAAGGAGTGAAAAGCATGCAAATATAATGAATAGATATCTAACATTGTCCATTCCATATATAAATCTCATGATTATATAAAATCTAACGATTACATAGAGTGCAACATTTAAAAGTATTCCTGAAATCATTGCAACAGGTGATGGTGCTTCACTATATCCGTCAGGCATCCAAGTATGCATAGGAGCGATTCCTGCTTTCGTCCCTATCCCTATAAAAATAAACGCAAAGGCAATTTTAACGATATCTCTGTCAAAAACTTGATAGTTTTTTATAATATAAGTCCAATTAAGAACTTCCAACTCTGCTCCCATACCAACAGAATAAATGAAAAGCACAATGCCTACTAAGCCTAAGCCGATTCCTAAAGAGCAAATAATGATATATTTCCATGCTGCTTCTAAGGATAATTTGTCTCTTCTAAACCCAATTAAAAATGCAATAGAAAGGGTTGTTCCTTCAAGGCCTATCCACATACCTGCAATATTATTGCTTGCTGACACAAAATACATTGAAAAAATAAATAAATCAATAAGCATATAGTATAGTTTTGCTTTTTCTGGTTTTATTGCATCATCCTCTAATTGATCCTGTATATAGTTATGAGAATATAATATACTGATAAATGAAACCACAGAAATGATAATCATTTGTATGGCACTTAAGCTATCTATCATAAAAAATTCATTTCCTAAAAATATCACTTCTGTTTTATTTACCATAATTAGTGTTTGAAAAACCATTGCAAGAAGAAGCAGCATTCCTGCAATATGAGCATAGGATATGATTTTTATATCCTTAAAGCTTATGGTTGACACGATTAACAAAACAAATAGTAAAAGAAAAATATACATTACCTATCCACCTGCTATTCTTTCAGATTTATCAAATGATCTGTATCTTGTGTATTAAATTCCTTGCTTATATATATACTCATCATGGACATGATTCCTGACAAAATCAATACTTCTAACATGATTCCAGCCTCAATCAATAGGGACATTTTTACTAATGCCAGCTGAATCAGAACAAATCCATTTTCCATAGTCAAAAACCCAATCATTTGTGTTATGACATTTTTTTTACCTACAATAATCATTGCACCGATAACCATCAAAACAATTGCAGCTTTCAAAATATCATTCCCGAAGTTTCTTAATATCCCAAAACTAATAGCAATACTGATTCCAGCAAATATATAGGACCAAAACCCAGTAATATAAGGCTGCATCTCCCTATTTTGATTTGATTTCGCACTTGCCTTATCAATTACATAAGGAATAAATATTAGCTTCGCTACAATAGTTAATCCACCTACAATGAAGTAGTGGAAATCTCCTGATTTCATACCAAGATAAATACATATAAATGAAATACATAGGGACTGAAGCATATACCCAAGCTTTATCATCCTTATCCTTCGTACACCTACTGTAAATATCCCCATCATTAAAATAGAAGCAATCAAAATCTCTATCAAGTGAACCCCTTTCTGCAGTGATACTGCATAAAACAAAATTGATAAGACATAGCTTTTCTTAGCTGAATCTCTCTTATAAAAAAAAGTTTATAGTAAGTGCCGTTAAGCCTATGGAAAAGGCCGCAGCTAAAAGCTCTGGCACACGAAAAAGCCGAAATTTCGCCATAGAAGTTTCAATAATTGCTACGGCAAATAATGCAGCAATCATTTTCAATAAATAAAAAGCCAAGGATATAAAAATGGGTATCCATTCCATGGTTGAAGCCATATTCATTGGTAAAAACAAGTTCAACCCTAGTGTTAAAAATATCATAAATTTTATAGATGAAGAAAGCTCTAAAAGTGCCAAATCAGGTCCTGACATGTCAAGAACCATGGCTTCA
Source organism: Lutispora sp. (assembly GCA_030834765.1). Taxonomy (GTDB): domain Bacteria; phylum Bacillota; class Clostridia; order Lutisporales; family Lutisporaceae; genus JAUQXG01. Next base: position 5,961 of record JAUQXG010000205.1, on the reverse strand, counting down.
TGAACCATAGTAAGCTCTAGATGAGTTTCAGGATTATCTATAGGAATCCTAGCGTTTTCAGCTAAAATTAGAATAAAAAAGGCTACGCCGGCCATAATATGCTGCACACTATATAGCAGCAGCTTTGAATTTAAAAATGATATATAAAATGTATTAAAAGTCTTTGTTTCATGATATAAAAACAAAATCAAAATAAATAATATAGGTTCTCCAAAGAAAGATATAAACATTTCTCGGCTGCTTCCCATACCTCCAAAAGTGCTGCCACTATCAAGTCCTATAAGGGAATTTATAAACTTTATTAAAGCAAGTCCAAAGAAAATTACTAAAATATTACCCCAACTGACTAATGCATTGGTATAAAACACTGGTATGAAAAAGGCAATTCCTATAGCACCTGCAAAGCAAAACAAAGGACCTATGACAGTAATAAAGGAACTATTATTGGATATAACCCGTGACTTTCCTACAAGCTTATGAATATCATAATAAGGCTGAAGGATACTAGACCCCTTATAGCCTCTAAGAAATGCTTTGATTTTTCTTAAAACTCCTGTAAATAGTGGTGAAATAATAATAAGAAATAAACTTTGAACAATACACATTATGTAAACTTTCAAAACATTTCCCTCCTTATAGATATTTGGATACAATAATCATTGCAACAGCTAAAGAAACAAAAATATAAACAATACAAGTCTGTATCCTACCATGCTGTATAATTGACACTTGCTTTGCAATGATTGATGTCACTTCAATGATTCTATTGTAAATATGAAACTCTATTAAATCTTTAACCTTTTGAGAAATATGAAAGGTTTCATTGCTTTTACGTATTTCTTTTGAATATCCTGTAACCCATCCGAAAACTTTCATTGCAGGCTGAGAATATCCTCCGCTGCTGTACTGCATATTTGGTTTTAGTCTGTTAAATCCGCAACCCCATGTATCAGAAATCTCAATTTCATCATGATCTTTGGAAGCTCTAAAGAAAAAATATAGAATTCCAACACAGATCAAAAGAATGGTTGCAAATATCGTAATATCATATCCTATGTATAATGTGCTAGTTTCTTTAAAGCCAAGGACAGCTCCCGAAACTCTATATAGTATTTTTACAATCCAAGGTGCTGCTACGCCAAATCCAATGGTATAAACGGATAAAATCCCCATTCCAAGCTTCATGGAACTAGTAATTTTACTAGAATCTATTTCTCTATTTCCTCTATGTACACCAAGAAAAGTAATACCAAAATTTTTAACAGCCACATACATGGAGCCTGCCCCAGCAGCTGCAAAAGCAATACCACAAGTCACAATGACAAATACCATATAGTCTGTCTTAACCACATCGATATCCTTCATAAAGCTTGTTAAAATCATAAATTCACTGGCAAATCCATTTAAAGGTGGTATAGCAGAAATAGCAGCAGTCCCTACAAAAGCGCAAATTGCAGTAAACTTCATCTTGCTATAAAGTCCGCCCAAATCATGCATATTTTTAGATGAAGCAGCACTATTCACAGCGCCGGCAGTTAAAAACAATAAGCTCTTAAAAACCGCATGGTTCAAACTATGAAGCAGCGCGGCAGTCAACACAAATCCAGCAGCAGTACTCATCTCTAAATAATGAAAAAACATAGAAAGTCCTATGGTTCCGAATATGATTCCAATATTTTCTGAGCTTGAATAAGCCAAAAGCCTTTTTATATCATCCTGAACCAATGCATTTAAAATAGAAAATATGGCTGTAATAGCACCGGTAAGCATTACAATTGCATAAACCGCCATAGGAAGTTTTCCCGGGAAAAGCATAAAAATACGAAGGAAACCATAAACTCCTATTTTCAGCATTACACCAGACATCATTGCAGAAATATTTGACGGTGCAGCGGGATGTGCCTTTGGAAGCCAGGGATGAAGGGGCACAAGACCGGATTTAGCCCCAAATCCTGCTAGAGCCAATATAAAAATAACAGCCATTTGTTTTTCATCAAGTGCTTGATGTAAATTCGTTATTTGCGAAAAAACAAAGGTTCCTGTATATTTAAATATAAATCCAAACATGAGCATAAGCAGTAACCCACTAATATGAGTCATAATAAAATACATAATTCCAGCTTTTATTGTTTTTTGCTTGTCATATTCAATAATTACTAAGAAAAAAGACGAGGCTGACATCAGCTCCCAAAAAAACATAAAGGCTATACTAGTCCTAGATAATATAACGCCGATCATAGAGATTATAAAAATGAAAGTCATAAAATATATATACCTAACAGAATATTTTTCTGAATACTCCTTCAGATAGCCAATAGAATAAATACCTATGGGTATGATAACTGCAACTATTAAAATCAAAAAAAATAAAGATAACTCATCAATCACTTTTTTATCCCCCGTAAATAGTTTGTACTAAGAATGTTAGAAGTCAAACAATTAGATGATATCATACTTGGACAAACAATTCAACGACCCTACTTTTCAAACATCAAAAAGAAAGAGTGTAATCAAACTCTTCATTTAATTTGACTACACTCTTTCTATATTTAACTATTTCTATTTACTTGCCGGTTTCGCAGCATCTATACGGAAGCTTAGCCGGTCCATATCTTTATCCTTTTGTCGTTTCCAAGAGTGAAGAATCAATGCAAGGGTAACAACACCATAGGATATAAACATACGGAAGTATTCTCCGATCATAGCTTGACCTGTGATGTATTTTCCTGCCATAGGCATAACGATAAACATCAAATGGAACAAAGCTGTACCGATAATGGCATTAGGGATCGTAGCTCTAGCAACAGTGGCACCTCCGACTAAGAGAGCCGCAGCTGCAAAAAGAGCTGCTTGATCTGCGCCATTATATGTGTTTAAGGTTCCGATATTTTGCAGATAAATAATTTGTCCATAACAAGCCAGTACTGTTGAAATCACGATGGATTGTATACGTGTTTTCTCAACAGCGATACCTGCAGAGTCTGAAACACCCATACCCAATCCTACTGCTCGCATATCATGTCCTAATTTTGTATTTCTGAACCAAATTGTGAAGAAACAAATTAAAGCGATAATCAAAAATGTTCCCACAGGTATACCTACACCGCCAATATTTATTTTCAGTAGGTTATCAAAACCCTTTGCTACACCTAAATCTAGGGCATTACGTACACCATATCCTCTAGAAAGTAGCATGCCTGCACTTTTGAAGGGAATAATAGAACCACAAAGGTATAACAGGAAAAACTGATAGATACCTGCTATGAAAAGTGATAGCATCATAGAAGTAATCATTTCTCGACCTTTGGCTCGATTTAATACGATTCCAGCGAAATATCCGAGAATAATGGCGATGGGAGTTGCAACAACTGCAGCTAATAAGAGCCCAGGAGCTCCTTTAATACCCCAGTCAGTAATAAATACCAATCCAATTTGACCTGCCATGGCACCTAAAACCATTCCAAAGTTTATACCCATGCCCGCCATAATAGGAAGCAATAGTGATAATACCAAGAAAGAATTCCTTACAAGTCGTGTTACTATCTGATCCATCAAATATACGCCGGTAAACTGCGATAGCGGTATTGCTATTACACTGATAATCAGAAACATAAGTGGCACAACACTGCCAGTCATCATTTTGCCTAATTTATTCTTATCGTAGTTCATGACCTACCTCGCTTTCCGCGTCAGCGCATATACTATCATTCCGTTTGAAACTATGATTCGGATGATTTCAGATACGTCAATATTGATCGCACTGTTTATAACCGACGGCGTCATTGTCAGAATACCTTGAAACAAAAATGTTCCTATAATTACGTTTAAAATGGATGCTTTATTCACGGATGCCCCTCCTAAAAGGACGGCAGCTACCGTAGGAAATGAAAATGCCAGAGGCGAGTTATACATCTGTACAAAGCCAAAACTTTGCTGATAAACAATCATACCAATGGCTGCTAACATTGTTGACAGCATTACAGATACGATACGCATTTTATCAATACTAATTCCTGAAGCTCTTGCATAATCAGGATTAGAACCAACTGCGGTGATTGCAGTACCTGTTTTTGTTTTAAAAAATCCCCACACTAAAAAAGCCATAAAAGCAAAAAATAGAATCATTCCTGTAGGTATAATTAAATATTTAGAAACATCTATTTTTAAGAAGTCACTTATTACGTGATACCAATAATCTTCCACACTGATTGTTACACGGAGCCCTTCTCCTTTAAAACCTTGAACACTTGATGGGTTTTTAAAAGGAAGTATCAACCACATCATATTCATAAAAAAGACGAATGAGAAACCTACATAGGTGGCTATTATCATTTCATCTCCTTTAACACGGTTTAGAAGCAAACCATAAAGAAAACCAAAAATAGCGGCAAGGGCTATCCCTACTATAAATGCTACTACTATTCCTGCTAAACCTACAAGATTAAACTCAAGGCTGACTACAGCCCCAATCATCCCCGCTATCAAGCCCACTGGAATACCAAAGTTCAAGCCACATCCTGACTGTATCATTGGCACCATAGAAAGAACCATGATAGCATTCATACCAAAACGTACAAGAACATCATTTAAAGATGTATCTACCCTAACTCCAAAGAAAGGAGCCGCTACGAATAATGCCAGTAGAAAGAGGCCGATAATGATGCGAGGCCATCCAAAATCCTTTATAAATCCTTTTATCGCAACCATATCTTTTCACCTTCTTCACTGATTTTAAATTCTCCAGACATTAATAGTCCAAAATCCACTATTTCAGCATCTGGTGGTAGAATTCCAAATATTTTTCCTTCACAAACAATAGCAATCCTATCACTTATAGCTCGAAGTTCTTCTAATTCAGAAGAAATGATAACTATGGTTGTGTTGTTTTCTTCATTATACTTTCTAAGTGCATCCAAAACTAATCTCTTTGCTCCAACGTCGATACCTCGAGTAGGCTCAGATACAAATAATAGCTTTGGTTTCAAAGCAAAAGCCTTTGCCAAACAGACTTTCTGTTGGTTTCCACCAGAAAGATTACGTGCTAGCTGACGTTCACTGGTACACTTAATTTCAAGTGAATGAATATACTCCTGTGCGCATTCTTTCATCGCTTTTTCATCTCTCCACTTGATAAGGCCACCTAAATAATTCTTTAGGAAACTATTATGAACTTGCATTGCATTAAAAGCAATATTCCAGTCAATTGGCTCATCTAAAAGCAGTCCAACTCCCCGACGATCTTCAGATACAAATGCCAAACCGTTTTGCAATGCTTTCAATGTATTATTTAAAGGCAGTGGTTTGTTCTCAAAGAAAATCTCTCCGCCTGATGCAAAAAGTCCCATGATTCCATTAGGGAGTCCTAGTTTTCCTTGTCCTGCAAGACCACCAATTCCTAAAATTTCTCCTCTACGAACTTTTAACGACACATCTCTAACTGTTTCACCAGGCATGTCTACCCAAAGATTACGCGCTTCAAAAATAATATCACTTTCATCAATCTTAACTGCGGTCTTCTTGTGTTGGCTACCTTCTCCATCCATATCTCTACCAACCATCCACTTGGCAATATCTCGGACTTCCACGCCTTCTGTTGGTTTTTCTACCACAACAATCCCATCTCTCAGTACAACAATGGTATCACAAACAGATGTTATTTCACGAAGTCTATGGGATATAAATATGATAGAAACCCCTAAGCCAGCTAATCTTCGCATAGATTGAAGCAAAATTTCGGCTTCTGATTCTGTTAAAACAGCAGTAGGCTCATCTAAAATGATAAGTTTAACCTGCTCTCTGTTTATTTCACGAGCAATTTCAATGAATTGCTTATGTCCAACTGGGATCTCCGAAACAAAAGTTTCTGTCTCCAGCTTAACACCTAATGTATCTATTGCACCTTGCGCACTTTTTCGAATCTCAGGTCCATCTATGGTTTCAAGTCGTTTGCCCAGCATCTTT
>JAUQXG010000204.1 GCA_030834765.1 Lutispora sp. | reverse complement strand
TGATACAGGTAGAAGCGCTACAAGAATTTGTAATAAATAGAAAAGTAAACGGCTTTGAAGTTACTCCTAATTTAAATAAGCTAATCAAGGAAAGTATTTATTTTGATAATTATTATTGCGAGACTGGGCTAGGGGGCACTTCAGATGCAGAGTTATTGGCTAATACATCTTTGTTTCCAATAAAAGATGGATCTGTTTACATGAGATATTCAGGAAATGATTTTGTATCACTTCCTAAGACAATGAAAGCCAATCATTATGATACTATGGTGATGCATGCTTTCAAGCCTGGCTTTTGGAATAGAAGTGTAATGTACCCTCAGTTAGGCTTTGACGAATTTATCAATAAACAAGATTATGAGCACGACGAAATAGTTGGTATGGGAGTCAGTGATAAGTCATTTTTCAGGCAGTCTTTAGAAAGAATGAAAGAAAAGGATAAACCCTTTTATTCTTTTATGATTACATTATCTAGCCATTTTCCATACAATAATGATAAGAAGTTTTATAGTGAATTTGATGTGGGTGAATACAAGAATACATTCTTTGGTGATTATCTTGAAGCGATACATTACACTGATGAAGCCATAGGATATTTCGTGGAAGAATTGAAAAACAATGATATGTTTGATGATACTGTACTTGCCATTTATGGTGATCATTATGGTATATCCAAGGATAAGAAAGATGTGCTTGCAAAGTTTGTAGGCATAGATAATATGGATGACTTCAATTGGGTTAAGCTGCAAAAAGTTCCTATGCTTATTCATTTGCCAGAGGGCAAAAATGCAGAGATAAATCATATAGCAAGCGGTGGAGTGGATTTTATGCCAACCATATTAAATATAATGGGAATAGAAAGTAAAGATATTCCTATGTTTGGAAATGATCTTATGAATTCTAAAGAAGGAATAGGAATTATGCCAAATGGATATTTTATGGATAATGAGCACTTATCTCTAACTGCGGATGGTGTGGCCTTTGATATTGAAACTGGAAAAGAATATCCTATAGATAATCTCAAGGATAAAACAGAAGAGGTCAAAAAGAAACTTTATTATTCAGATTTAATTATTCAGAATAATATTATGGGAAAAATAAAAGATTATTTGAAATAAAATAAATTTAGTGATTAATGTAATAAAGTATAAAGATGCAATCAGGTTTTGATTGCATCTTTTATTTTAATACATTAAATCTTTTATTTATTACTTCCCAGTTCATATCATCTAAAAACTTTTTTATATATTCCTCTTTTTTATTTGGGTAGTCAATATAATAAGCATGTTCATATACGTCCATAATAATAAGAGGAAATGCATTCCATATGCCACCTTGATCATGCTGATCACATAAAAAATTATGGAAGCTTCTGCTCCTTTGATCATAAGCCAGCACCGCCCAACCTCTTGCTGCCATACCACAAGCAATAAAATCATTTTTCCATTTTTCATAGGAGCCATAATATTTGTCTATTTCATTGATGATAGGTCCTGACGGAACATTCATTTTTCCACCTAGATTGGAAAAATACAATTCGTGAAGAATTACTCCATCAAGAGCATAGGTTTCACCCTTTTTTAATCCGCGGTATAAACTATAAGTCGCATTGGCATCCTTTTCTATAGCGGTATCAGCTAACTTATTCCATATCTCATTTATCTTTTTTACATAGCCCTTGTACAATTCTAAATGAACATCATATTGCTTTTGCGATACTGCTTCTACATTTACATATTTAAAGTCCACCGCTTCTATTTGACTTACCACTTAAATAACCTCCTATTTTGAATACTTGATTTCGTTATTATAAGTGATAATATGAGATCAATTTATAAAATATTCTTATAAATACAATATTTGTCCATATAATTTAATGTATTATAAATACAAAAGGGAAATCAATTCTTTTTAACTTTAGAATATAAAAAAAGCAGCAAAGCTGCCTTTTTATAAATATTATTTGATTAAGAGTCTAGTGAGATTTGATATTAAATTTATTTTTAAAGAAAATGTTTAAATTTCTTATTGATCTCTTGAAAACTGATTTTAGGTCAATAGATTCTATTTTTTCTTTTGCTAATAAGAACAAGTCTTTTTCATCCTCTTCAACATATGGTATATCGCTTATATATAAATAAATCTTTTCTATTGATTTGAGATATCTTAAATAAGAAGATTTATTTCCCAGTTTGCTTATATTGCTTAGCCCTTTAGTATAAGGTATCTCGATGGTATTACAATGTATATCAATTGTAGATATCAGTTTTCTTTTCGGAAAGTTCACAAACAAGGCATTCTCTTCAATATATCGGGTATCTGATTTAACTTTTTCTGTTTTATTATGTATCAATGAAATTACTTTTTTTGTTTTAATACCATTTAGCATCAGTTTTAGCACCATGCACTTTATTTTTGATATTTTTGTTGTATCTTGATTCAATATAAGAAATATCTTGCTGGCTAATTTGAATACATTTGTTATTTTTGCTACTGCCTTTTCATCAGAAGCTATCATTACATAATCAAATAAGTCACTTAAACGAGTAATAAAATCGCATAGAATTATTATATTTGAAGCCTTGTAGTCATTTGAAAAAGAATAATTGTAAAGACTGAAAAGGTTCGTATTAGATATTGAATTATAATCAAATTGCTTTAATGAATCAGGATTTATGGATGCATAACTAGTAAAATAATTACTCAATTTATGATGCTTTGATAAATCAATAATTGCTACTCTCTTATTATTTGCTATAAATTTTTTGACAGTAGCAGCTACTATGGAAGATTTTCCTGTATCGCAAGGACTCACAAAAAAACAAATATTATTTAAAGGTTTGGCTGGTGCATAGGAAATGGAAATATTTTTAATTCCACAGCTTTCCAGTGTAATAAAATTATGCTTTTGAAGCCTTCTAAGAAGATGATTTAAGTTTTCGTTTATTGGCTCACGAAGAGATGCTTCATGAAGGACTTTTACATTTATATTACAATCCAAAGGTATAAGTGTATTCAATACATCGATTATAATCTTCAGGCCTTGTTGAAAATTTTCATCAATATATATTTCATAGCTATAAAAAAATTTTATTTTAATATGAGCATTTGCATTGTCAAAGCAAAATATATTTGTTTCCTTAGAAGAGAAGCTCCTATAGATACTATTTTTAATATAAGCAGGGTTAGTACCAATCGTTATAATACCTCTATCTTTCGATAGAAGTCCATTTTGACTACAATTCATTATAAACCCTCCTAACTGCCTATGTGACATAGATAAGCATATATGTAGAAAATATCACATATTTTTTATATTTACAATGATAAATTATACATTTTTATGAAAAAACTTGACATATTATAGAAAAATGATAAATTAGTCCTATATAATACTTAGTAGTTTTGATTTATTTTATTAATATGATGAATTTTTAATAATTAAAAGGGGGAGGTCTAACTATGGAAGCTAGAGTTAGAATTTATGCTGATGGAGGTAATAGATTAACTAAAATAATGGAAGATACCAGAAAGCCTTTTGACTTTCCAACAGTTGTTTCAGAGCCAGAAATGGATTTAAATTACGGCCTTGATTTTGATTTTGCTTATGATAGCTTTAATGAGGGTATGCCTAAAATAGAAATCAATAGCTTATTGGTTGAGATTGTAAAAGATGGTCAATCTATTGGTAAAAACTTAGTTGGAAAATCGGCAGAGAATAAGGGCCTCTTAATTAGAGATAGAAATAGATATCAGGAAAAAGCTGCAGATGAAGTCATTATGTTCTCTATTATTAGCGGAATAGCGTATAACTTTCTTAAGCAGAACAAAAATTATCAAAAAGTAGATTTGACAATAAATCAGCCACTTATTGAATATTCTAGAAGCAAAGAGCAGTCTGCGGCAAAATACTTGGAAAACTTTAAAGGTAATTTTAAAATAATATTCTACAACATTTTTAGAACCTCAGAGATAATAGAAGAGATTGTGTTCGATGTTGAAAAAATCTTTCTTTGCCCAGAAGGCATATCCGCTTTCTATAAATATGCTATAAATGAAGAAGGATATGTAAAGGCAGAATATCAGAAGGATATCAAAACAATTTTATGGGATATAGGATCTGGACAGACAAATGTAGCTGCATTCGATGGAATGAGAGTTGTGGGAGTCAACACATATGAGAAAGGCATGTTTGATTGCTATGAAAAGATCTCTATCATAACATATAATAATTATAGAGATAAAATGGATAGGAAGCCTCATACATATGAAATTGATAATATTATAAGATTTAACAATTGTATTCTAAAGGCAAAAAAAGGTGAAGATATCGATATAAGTGGTATTGTTGATAATGTTTTTGATGTATTTGCATATGAGATCAATAAAGATATAAGAGAGTTTTCTAAGATAAAATTCTTAGGAAATTGTGATAATGTCATTTTCACTGGCGGTGGTGGAAAGATTGTATTCGACTTTGTTAATAAGTACTTGGACAAAGACTTTAATTGCACCAAGAGCAGCATTGGTGAATATGATAATGTCATCGGCAGCATGTACTATAGAATGTATAAAGATATAAGAGTGAATAGAGAAGGGTAGTGAGTGCTTTGAAGCTAAATTTAATAAATCAACCAATTATTTCCCTTGATCAAGCTGAAGTTGTGGGTTTCTTAAATGGCGTTATAATAGATGGATTTCAGGTTGTTTCAGCCTTTAGTAAGAGCTCAAATATCACCTTTACCATTAATTTTAATGAAGTTAGGTTTGGATCTGATGCTGTAATTATCAAAAATTGTTCTTTCATGATAACTTCACCAAGTAATAATTACAAATATATGAGTTCTTTGTCTGATATATATAATTCCAGTGGAAAGTTATTAGGTAAGCTATCAGGCATTGAAATTGATTCACAAATGAACATTACTAAGTTTTACATTGAAGATAGAGAAGTTGATATCTTTGAAGTCATAAATATTGGTACCGTAATTATTGTCGATGAAAAACTTACCAGCGAAAATGTTAATAAGCAGCTGACTGAGGATGAGAAAGAACCGAAAGCAATAGACTATTTAGAGCCAAAGATTCACCCAGATGTAAAAAAGGAACCTGAAAGCAATGCGATACATCAAGAGCTTGATATAGATAGCAAATATACATATTTGCTTGGAAAGAAGCTTGCAGAAGAATTGTGTATCAATAGCAATCACTATGATGAAGGTCATATCATTGATATCGTAATGATAAAAGAAGCTTTGGATAATAATCTAATTGTTAATTTGATAATGAGTGCAGAAGAATAAAATATGATAAAAAACAAGATGAAATGAAAAATTTATCTTGTTTTTACCATATTATAAATGATTTAATGCTTGAAAAGTATAAGCAATTTCTCAAAATATTCAAGAAAATATTCCAAACAATGTATAAATATAAGAAGTAATAAACAAAGTAACCATGAATTGGATGCTTTGTTTATTATTTTTTGTATATTATGTATATTTTAGAAAAACACTAAAACTAGAAAATCAATAAGGAGGCTAATCGTGAGTGCTTTAAGTGAGATCGAAATTGGAACTCTGGTTATAATCGGCGGTGCAGAAGACAAAACTACAGATAAAAAAATATTAAAGGACGTGTTTAGACTTTCAGGAGGAAAATCATCGGAGATATCAATTATTACAACTGCGACAAATTATCCTGTTGAAGTAGGAAATGAATATAAAAAACTTTTCGCCAATTTAGGTGCAGATAAAATACATGTTATAAATATTAATCGAAGAGAAGATGCCAATGATGAATTGGCCTTGGAACCTTTATCAAAATCTGATTGTATATTTTTTGTTGGAGGCGATCAACTTAGGATATCAAGCATACTAGGCAATACAAAAGTCCATGAAATAATCATGGAGGCATACAGAAAAGGGAAAGTAGTTGCAGGAACTAGTGCTGGCGCCTCCATGATGAGTCAAATAATGGTGGTTGAAGGAGAAGATGATGAAGCTCCAAGAAAATGTACATTAAAAATGGCTCCAGGGATGGGACTGCTAAATGGAGCTATTATTGACCAGCATTTCAATCAGAGAGGACGATTAGGAAGACTTTTAACAGCGGTAGCACAAAATCCTATTGTTTTAGGGATTGGTATTGATGAAGATACAGCTATCGTTGTAGAAAATGGAGATAAATTCAGAGTCATAGGATCAGGCGTAGCTACAATGGTAGACGGCAGAGATATTCTTTTTACAAATGTATCAGAACAGCATCCTGATGACCCTTTGGCTATAACAAATGTAAAAATCCATATACTTCCGGAAGGATATGGGTTTAATTTAAAAGAAAAAGTGGCAATACTAATAGATGAAACAATTACAAGGGAGGATAAAAAGTGATTATAACAAGCTGCTATGCTTATGAAGGCAGAAACATATATGCCCATCTTCCAGTGATAAGAATAGAGATTGATTTAGAAGAATACTTTGATACACCAACAAAAGACGTTGCAGGTTTTAATGAGAAATTACTGCAATCGTTACCTGGATTGATGCAGCATAAATGTACAAAAGGATTTGTTGGAGGCTTTGCATTAAGATTAGAAGAGGGCACCTATTTCGCGCATGTCAT
>JAUQXG010000203.1 GCA_030834765.1 Lutispora sp. | reverse complement strand
GGAAAGAAGGCAGGAAAATGAAAAGTGTAAATGAAGTGAGTAAGCTCTCCGGCGTAAGCCGCCGCACCTTGCAATATTATGATCAAATCGGATTGCTGCCGCCCAGTGCGGTAAAAGAATCGGGCTACCGCCAATATGATGAAGAGAGTTTGCGCCGCTTATGGAGCATTCTATTTTATAAAGAACTTGGCATTTCCCTTGACGACATTCGGTTGCTGCTTGAAAATCCAAAGGAAATGGAAAAAGAGATCATGGGGCAGCATAAACAAATCCTCGTGGAAAAACAATCTGGGTTACAAAAAATGATACTGTCAGTTGACCGAATATTAAATGATGAGTTTGATATTTCAATGCTAAGAGATTTTGATAAAAATAGACTTGAAACAATGAAGAAAACATATGCAAATGAAATCCGAGCGCTAATGGAAAGCAATTTTTTTCTTCCGGTAGTGAAAAGCGGCATATTCCCGAGCCGTGTATCTCTCGTAAAAAACGCCTCGAATATAATGAATGTGGATTTTGGTGAACTCATTTCTCTTTGCGGGGATGTGATGAAAAAATTTCGTGAAGCCATGATGGATGGCCCGGAGAGTTTAGCGGCAAAAAAGGCGGTTTCTGCTTATAGAGACTTGATAAATATGTGGATTCCCTGCGATGATGCAGCTTTTCGTAAAATCGGACAGGCGTATTTGGTTCACAAAGAAGCATTGGAAAAAAAGACACCGGGACTTGCGGAATTTGTATATGAAGCTATTTTGCACGTGTATCAGTAACCAAACATTCTTGGCAACATCCAATCCAGAGGCATTGATGTACGAAGGCCTGTTATGCATCTTCGAGGAGGAGCTGAGTATATTGATATCGTCGGGTATATGAAGGGATTTAAAGAAAACAATATAAAAAACATAACACCAGCATTATTGAAAACAGGGGATATTTCTCTGCGGAAGAACAGCCAGAAAAGGTAGTGTTTGCCATAAGGGATTTTATCAGCTAAGTAGATGTAAATGACCAATCCGTGATATGCTGCAACAAAAACTATCTGCTGATACTCATATATCTGGGAAAATAAAAGTTTTTAATATGCAGATTTGGATTCAGAGGTATTTTATACCCATCTTTTTGATCATGCCGTACGACCTTTGGGAATTATCATATCAAGTTAATTGTTGAATTGGCCAGACTTTTTCGACTGTCTTTAATCTTTTATGATATCTTATTTTTATATATAATCCCCGTTTATTTCCTTGGGGTCTTCTTGACCGACTATTTTTATGCCCTTTTTTGAAATAGTATCCTGACTTCACATCAACTAATTTTAAAAGAGATTCGTATTTGAAAAAGGATCATGGTCTTGTCGAACAAAAATTATTGACCAATATGGTAAATTGAAGTATTATATTATTGACCATATTGGTAAAACAAGGGGGAGGCTGATTGAATTGGCTTTAGAAAAGCTTGAGAACTTAGATAAAAATAGAAAAGATGCAATCATCAATGCGGCACTTATGGAGTTTGCGACCAAAGGTTATGATGGAGCTTCGACCATTGTTATTGCCAGGAACGCCGGAATATCCAAGGGATTGATGTTCCATTATGTAAACAGCAAGAAGGACTTTTTTCTGTTCCTCTGTGACTATTGCAGCAATATCGTAAGAAGAGAGTATTTTGATCTAATAAACTTCAATGAAAAAGATCTCCTTGAAAGACTGCGGCAATCCTATATTCTCCAACTCGAATTGTTACATAGATATCCATGGATTCTCGAATTCACCAGGATTACTGCCGATGAAAAATCTGATGAGGTCAGGAAGGAACTGGATGAAATATTGCAAGGAACACAACCAATATGCTATGAAACAATGTTCGATATGATTGATGTGTCCAGATTCAGAGAAGGGATGGATATTGAACGGTGCAAACGGCTTATTTTTTGGGCGAATGTCGGATTTACGAACCAAATATTGAAGGATATTAGAAATTCAGAAATCAGTGAATTGGATTATGAAAGAATTATCGAGGAGCTGGACGGCTACCTTAATGAGCTCAGGAAGAGCTTTTATAAATAAACTATAAAGGAGGCGTATCTATGGGTTCGACAATTTATTATTTTTCCGCTACGGGTAATTCGTTGTCAATAGCCCTACAGATTGCAAAAGAAATTGGAAAGTGTACAACTCAATCCATGACTGCAGCGCCGCCGGATGAGCCTGTCGGCGGGCTAGATTAATTAAACGATTTGTTGAAAAACTTGTTATATTACCAGAAACCTATCGCTTTGCAATCATTAATTCCGAAGGGACCAGAGCGAACCCGTTAGGTATGCTAGAGGATATTCTCGCTGAAAAAGGTATTCGTTTATCATATGCAGATGAGGCCAAGATGCCGAGAAATTATATTGTGGGTCTAGGCACAGAAGATATTGCAATCCAAATGTTAAGGTTGAGGACATGATTAGAGGATTAAAATGCGAAAATATTTAACAGCAGGACTGACTCCCATTACCCTTGCAACCATGAGTCTACCCGCATTCGACGGAAATATCTGTTTGTATTCCAAAACGAGGAGTGATGAAATGAAAGGATTTGAAGATCCTGTAATCATTGGATTTCCCTTAAGAGGAGAGTGGATGGCACCCAATACTCCGGGAAAAAAGATCCCAAGCCACGGAACTGACCAATTAGGAGAGCGTTATGCTTTTGATTTTTTACAGGTTGATTGGGCAAGAACAGGGAGGCCTTTTTATCATACATCTTTATTAGAGTATCTTTTCTTTGGTGTTCCGTTAAATAAGTGTTATTGCTGGGGTCAGGAAATATATGCACCTTGTGACGGGGAAATAATCAAAGCCGAAGACGGTTATAAGGAAAGGTCAAGAGTTCATTTGGCTTCTGATCTGTTTGTCGCGCTAAGTAATGCTTATACGTTTAATCCTGAAAAAGATGAACCTCAGTCTGTAGCCGGTAACTATATTATTATGAAATGCTCTGACTATGTTTATGCTGTATTTGCCCATTTGCAAATGGGTTCAATTACAGTATCAGTTGGTCAGAGCGTGAAAAAAGGTGATGCTTTAGGGAAAGTAGGTCATTCAGGCAATTCAACTGCACCACATTTACACTTTCAGCTCATGGACAGCAGCGATATACTGTCAGCAAAGGGTATTCCATGTGCTTTTGAACGGTATGATTTATTTCAAGATGATGAATGGAAAACCGTATATAAAGAAATACCGTCAGATAAGGATAGAATAAGATTTAATGAATGAATTGCATTTAACTCTTCCGCCAAGGCCCCACCAGCTTCAAATAGCATCTTTTTTATCTCCTCAAGGCATGTTGAGTGCACGGTTTAGATGTTTTTGGATTTTGGCAAGACTGCGGGAACAGGTCGGATGCAGAGGTATAAAACGACACTTTATCAAGCATTAAATCGGAGTTTTAATTAAAACAGTGATTAGTGATAGAAGGATAAAAATGAACAATTCATTTTCTGAAGTAAAAGTTTTTCACGTGAAGCTATGACACCACCCCTACTGAGCACTTTTTTGAGGAGGTAAATCATTATGCTTAATAATAAATCAAGAAGAATAATTTTAGATTTGGCGGTTTCTTTAGATGGATTTATCGAGGGTATAAATGGAGAAACTGACTGGTGTATAATGGATGAGGATATGAATTTCATCAAATTCTTAAGCAGTGTTGATACAATTCTATATGGTAGAAAATCCTATGACTTATGGGGAAAATATATCCCGGGGCCTGAAGCTTCCAATATGGAAAGAGAAATTTGGAAATTGGTTCATAGTAAGAATAAATATGTGTTTTCAAAAACGCTCACCAAGATTGATAATAACGTGATAGTAAGTGACAATATAGTGGAAGAAGTAAATAAATTAAAGAAAGAACCGGGGAAGGACATTTGGTTGTATGGAGGAGCCAGTCTTATAACAACATTTATGAACTTAGGACTTGTTGATGAATATAGACTTTCAGTTCATCC
Organism: Lutispora sp.; assembly: GCA_030834765.1. GTDB lineage: Bacteria > Bacillota > Clostridia > Lutisporales > Lutisporaceae > JAUQXG01. Next base: position 2,719 of record JAUQXG010000203.1, on the reverse strand, counting down.
TGTCATTTTAGGTGCAGGCAAACCTTTGTTTGTTGACATAAAGCAAAGACAAGCGCTCAAACTAGTTGATACTAGGAGCTTCTCTTCAGGAGTGGTTCAGCTTTGCTATCATCCTAGTAAGAAATAGAGCATGATTGCATACGTAATAAAAAGAATTGTATCAAAACTCCTAGAATTATATTATTACACCCTAAGGGGATGAGTTTTGTTAAATTGTATCAGAGTCATGTGATACCGCATTGTGAGGTCGTTGCTTTGATGGTTTGGGAGTAGATTCGAAAACTCTATAAGGAGGTTTTATTATGAAGAATGAAAAAATGGAATTATTAGAAGAACAATGTGAAGAACTGCTCATTGTTTTGAAAAAACGTTTCGAGAAAAATATGGACCGCCACAACGGTATTGAATGGGCTAAAATACAAGCAAAACTGGAAGCTAATGCTGAAAAACTGTGGTCACTCAGTGAAATGGAGATAACTGGAGGTGAGCCAGATGTTGTTGGTTATGATGAAACCACAGGTGAACACATTTTTTATGACTGTTCAGCTGAAAGTCCGAAAGGCCGCAGAAGTGTTTGCTACGACCGGGAAGCGCTGGAGTCAAGGAAAGAACACAAACCAGAAAATAGCGCAATTGACATGGCAGCTGCCATGGGCATCGAACTTCTAACAGAAGAACAATATCGCAAGCTGCAGAAGCTTGGGAATTTTGATATGAAGACGTCGAGTTGGTTGAAAACACCTTCTGAGATTAGGAAACTCGGAGGTGCCATCTTTGCTGATTTTCGCTATGGAAATGTCTTCGTGTATCATAACGGTGCGGAATCCTATTATGGTGCCAGGGGGTTCCGTGGTTTGCTAAGGGTGTAAGCAATGGTGCAAGGTACAACGTTTAGACGGTAGTAAGGCAGATACTAACAAAGGAGAGAAAATGAAAAAAATATACTTGATAAATGCATTGGTGCTTGTTTGCATTTTATTTTTAGTAACAGGCTGCTCCGCTGGCGGCAATACAGTTAAGCCCACCGACGAGACTGCAATACCAAATAAAACATTTCGTTTTTCAACATTTTACATTCATAAAAAATATTTTAATGATGTAAACGGTTTTGCAGAATTGAAGTTAAGTTTACCTCGACTTGATGGGAATTATGACGGAATACCTGAGATAAATGAATATTTTGCAGGCAAAGAAAAGTTTTTCTATGATGAGCTGCCACTTGATAGTTTAAAAGAAGCGAATGTAAAAGTAGAAGGTGAAAAGGATAATTGGTATAGAAGCGCGGACTATAAGCTTGAGGCTGTGTTAGGAGATATCATTTCAGTGTCGGCGGATCTCAATGGCGGTGCCGGAGGCGTAGGCTGGGAGGGAATAGAAGGAGATACATTCAATTTAAATACAGGAAAGAAATTGAATCTTTCAGATCTATTTAAAGCCAATAAAGATGAGTATATGAATTTCATATATGATTTTGTCTCTGAAGAAATTATGAAAATAATGAATGACAATTTGCAAGCCGGTCACGGCAGCGCTTTCTTCTTTGATGATGCTTATTCTGATTTGGGTTATGAAAGTATCCGAGACTTTGACCCGAATAATTTCTATATTACAGAAAATTCTCTGGTGGTTTTTTATCCGAAATATGCATTGGAAGCAGGCGCTGCAGGACCACTGAAGTTTGAAATACCCTTTGAATCAATTTCAGATATGTTGGCTATTGAATATATTAAAAAATAATTGCCAAGGGGTTACTATATGCAAAGCATTTTTACTTTACATATAGGCTGGTACGACATCTTTTTATATCCTCAAGGTACTGTGAGACCATAGCATTGATTGCTAGAGAGTAGGATAGGTACGTCGAGTGCATAATAATGATGACGTATTGCGGTCGAGGCAAGAAATAACGAGGCATGACCATAATATGTTGTGGTTTTAAAACAAAAAATGAACAAAAACAGGGTTGAAAAAAAGTATTTTTCAGCCCTGTTTTTTTAGGACATTTTATAGATAACATAGGATGATTTTGTAAGAGATTCAATTTTCTTATTTTGCATGTTTTCGCATCTTATCATATTTTTCTTTATAAGGTCGAACATCTTCCGGTAGGTCTTCTGTTTTCATTGCTCTTGGTATGGATGTTGTGCCTACGGCTTTGGCAGTCTCGTAATACCAGCATTTATACTTAAGTATATCAAGGGTGTCTTGAAGCTGGGAAATTTGTGCTTCTACTAATTTACGTTGCTCCTGAAACATTTGCAGCCGCAAGTTAATGGTATCATCTCCCTGCTGTGCCCAATCCATAAAAGTCTTGATGTCTTTGATTGACATGCCGGTTTTTTTCAGACAATCTATGATGAGCAACAATTCGAGATCTTCATCCTTGAACATTCGCATACCTCCGTCAGAACGCTCTATAAAAGGAAGTAGTCCTTCCTTATCATAATAGCGAAGGGTAGACGGTGCTACATTCAATTTCTTTGCCATTTCACCAACTGTATACAACATAAGATTTCTTCTCCCTCAAAAAAAATTGTAAAAAAAGTATTGACTTAAAGCTAACTTTAACTTGTATAATCTAATCAAACTTGCAGAATTACTATACTATAATTTAAAAATAATGTCAATGAAAGGATGGACTTTTATGAGTTTCAATATGTGTGTGCCAACAAGAGTTTTATTCGGAACAGGTCAATTAAATAATTTACATGAACAAAAA
>JAUQXG010000202.1 GCA_030834765.1 Lutispora sp. | reverse complement strand
AGCCACATACTACTACGATGCATTTGGAAACATCATGGAAGAGACAGGAGACATAAACAACCCATACAGATATGCAGGCTATAGGTATGATGAAGAGACAGGGATATATTACTTGAATGCAAGGTATTATGATCCTAAGATAGCAAGATTTTTGACGGAAGATACCTATAGAGGTAATCCGAATGATCCCCTTAGCTTGAATTTGTATACATATTGTGCCAATGAGCCGATAATGTATTGGGATCCTACTGGACATGCAACTGTTACTTGGGAAGGATATATTATTGATATTAAAGACAGCGAATTGAAAGAGTATCAGTCTCATGGATGGGCAGTGTTTAAGGGTAATGCTTATGCCAACACAATGTATAACTTCTCCAACGTAAAAGAGATTAACACATCGGGTGGGAGCAATACTAATATCTATAATGGTAAAGATGCTTCTATAGGGACGATCAATACGGGGCAAGGAAGTAAAACATCTATAGATAATCGTGGTAATATTAAGACAATAAATGCTGGCTCCAATAGCAGCATAAATGTAAAAAATAGTGGAATAATCGGAACAATCAATACTGGGAAGGAAAGCCGGGATAACCGCATAGAGAATTCTGGCATTATTGGCATTATAGTCACAGGAGCTAAGAGTAGCAATGACATAAGTAATACCAATATAATTTTTGCAATAAATACAGGAATGAACAATTCAACACAAGTTAATAATGACGGGGGTATAGGATATACCGGAGGAAATGGAAAACTATATCAATCGGGTATTCTTGCTACAAATACTGGTGATAAGAGAGTGGATATTGCATTTACAAAATTGTGGAATACTTATCCGCAGCTACGCTATGCAAATGACCCTAGATATGATGGTTTTGCAGTAGCGACATTTCAATCAAAGCTGCTTCGATATTCTGCCAGTGGAAAAGATGTATCCCAAATGAGTGTTGAAGAGTTATACAAAGAATTTGAACAAGAACTAGATGCCCATGCAGATGGAATAATGGGAATGTCAGCAGCAGCCTTTACTAAAGCTATACAAGGGTTAAGAGGCTCTGTAAAGATTGCTACTGCCAAGGGAATACCTAACTCTATAAAAGGATTTAATGCAGTCGAATCTAAAGTTATTAATGAAGCAAAAACCATAATTAATTCATCTGAATTTGCACAAATCAAGGCTGCTCACGGCGCTGGACAGGGTGTTACAGTGAATATTGGTGGTCGAATAATACAATATGAACCTGGATTGAATGCATCAGGCATGACGATGTTTGGTGAAAATGGTTTTTTAATTGGCAATGAGGCTTTTACTTCAAGTGGAGAGTTGTCAAAGACTGTTTTACATGAATTATACAGATTAAATACAAGTGCTTCTGCAGGGGGTGTGTCTGCAGAACTTGCAGCACAAGAAACAAAAGCAGCATTCGACTTTGCAGAAAATGCAATTAAGGAGTTGATAAAATAATGTTAACAAAAACACAAAAATGGATTGAGGCAGGAAAACTTATCGCAGAGAACCCAGATATAAAAGTCTTGTGTCCAGAATGTGAACAAAATAATCTAGAAGTACAGGATATCAGGAATGAACATAATTCTTCGGAATTAGAAAGAATTATGTATTGTCCTAATTGCAAAGCAAGAAATATTTTAAGGTTAAAACGATAAAGGAATTGTCAAAGGTCACACAGTTTCGGCTGATGTGGCCTTTCTTCTTACCACAAGAGTAGATATAAAATCAGTAAAGTGGAACCAATGTGGCACAAGCTTTTTAAAACGCTTTGTACCATATTTTTATTTTTATACTATGTAGCACGCAAAAATAGCTTATACCAAAGGCTACGCTGTCTGCCACTAATGCTGTAATATGTTTTTGTAAAAACTGCTGCTGTATGTCCTTGAAGGCCATAAAATCTGTTGTTTTACGCAAAATACTACAGATAAGCAACAACGCAATATCTGCTAATATTAGAATCCATTTAAGTCCAAATAGCCCGGCAAAATAAGGGGTTCAAGAAAATGTGAGCCATATAATATTTACAGGTTCTCGGTCTATAAAACTGTTTTAATGAAGTGTATTTCATTGTTCAAGTATCTTTACTTTTAAGTTGTTTACTTCCAGTGTTTTTTTGCTATGAAAATCTGAAATGTCTTTATTTGCGGTGGGGCGGTGCTGTTTTTTCTTCATGGAAAACAACTCGCCCTACTCAAAAACAAAACGTTCATATCTGCCATTCTGCATTTTTGTATTTTTATGGACTATATGGACTATGCCATAGGTGCCAGGGAAAGCGCTGAAAAAAGCAGTCACAGGAATAACTATACAAAGCATCTTCTAATTATGTAATCAGCTAGGGTATTAAACTAAAATGCCTTTAAGTTCCCATTAAATGCTTCGGCTTCAACATACAATATGGTATAATAAAAGTATGTAGAGTATTGGAAATACGGAGGTCGAGCGTTGTGTTAGGGAAAAACAATCCACAAATTGATGTGTTCACTCATATGATATTTGAACGATTAATACCCAAAGATCATTTGCTTGTTTTGATAGATTCAATCATAGATTTTTCATCTTTAAATTTTTTTACCTGCTTGGGGTTGAGAACATGAATATTTTTGTTGTATGGTGCAAGATGGCCATCTTTCCTTAAGAAACAAACCAGATTGTCACCATAAACGGAAGTCGCTTCTAAGCCAATGATGATATCTGCAAGGGATTCAGAAGTAATTGCAGATACAATCCTTTTGGGTAATTGCCTGGCACCGTCCAGACTGTTTGTGGTAGGAAAGCAGCTATGTTTTGTTCCATCAGGTTTCATTAAATAGACTGCATTTGAACGGCTGCTAACATCAATACCTCGTAAAGAGGGTTCATTTTATCACCTTCTTTCATTATGTATTTGGTGTTCAATCGGCTTGCTAATACCCATGAAACCGAAGCATCGACACCCTCGCATATTAGAATTCGGTTGGAGATGTCTGATGCGAACCTCACTGCTAAGAGGCAGAACATGAACTTCAACAAATAGCCAGCTGGTTTGAAGCTAACTTTCAGTTCAGGGGAACAGACTTAAAATTGAAGTAACCATTCATGGTTCAACAGGAGTGAGAAGAACTATTGCTGATTGGCACTAGGTCAATTATATCATGGGCATTAACAAGCGGATTGAAATTAATTTATGGGTAGAAATTATTAAGATAAACTTATTATACGAGGAGGGAATTAAAATGAATATTTTAAGAATGAAAATACCAATTTTTATATCTACATCAATATTAGTAATATCTGTGATAATTTTAATAGTTATTACTATTACTACAAGCAAAGTAAATAAGCTGCAATATTATGATGTTGAAGGGGATCGTATTCCTTCTATAACTCATGTTGTTGGAGAATGAAAAGTATCACGTAAGTCAAGCAAAGTATCAAACTCTGTGATGTGTAAAAGATATTCTTATTATGGCGTGGATTTGGCAATTGAGGCCGTACAAAATATATCGATTATTTAAACGAGAATGATTCGAGATAGTTCAACAAGAAGCAAATAAATTAGTGCAAGAATTTTCAAAAGGAAATACAAATCCTGGGATTGATACAAAAAACTTATTTAAAGATATTAATTATCTTCGTGGTAGTAAAGGTGCAACAGCTTTCTATAGAATAGTAAATGATGTGATGGAGATTCTTGGAAAGGCAAGTAAAGCAAATGAACAGAAGGTAATTGATATCATTAAAAGTATATATAAATAAACTGAAAGGAGATCAAAAATGAAAATCATACGAGTAGAATATCCAACTTCATTGTCATCAATTGAAGATATTGAAAATGATAATATAGATGTGTTTATTGAATTAAAAGATGGAATCAAATGCACAGTGGTAGTTGCGACACCTAAGAATTTAATATGGTATATGGAAAAGGAAGGGAAAAATTACCTTGATAAAGGCACACCATTTATTTTTGTAAAATCACTTACAGAAAAAAATATAATGGATGCATTAGAATCATTTGCAGAACATGATGCATATTGGCTAAAACTATACCATTTATCTGGTGAAAGATACGGTATATTTGATATTGATTCAATGAATAGTATGATAAAAGAGTGTGATTGATAGATTAATATAATATAAAAATTAACCTTCTGATATTATGAAAGCAGTATAGTGGTAAGTAGTGAGGGCGGTTAATGCGAAGCACACTCCGTTGTTTCCTCAAAGAAATCTTATACCTATCTCATAATATAATTTTAATGAGCGGAATGTGTCAACATTCAAAATTGACACATTCTAGCCTGTGATTATTTCAAAGAGAGGTTGATGAATAAATTGGAATACGTAAATTATTATGATAACGGGGAAGCACAGTATATTAAGGGTAATTATCACGAGGCATTAAGCTTATTTGAAAAATCTTTTGATTTGAGAAAAACTAATGATTGTTTGAACTATATTGCTTGCTGTCACTTAGAGCTAGGAAGCTTTGATGTTGCTGCTAACATTTTTAGGGAATTAATAAAAGCCTGCCCGAATTGGGAAAGACCTGTATTCAATTTAGGAAGAATATTAATTGAATTGGAGAACTATAAAGGTGCATTAGAGTGTTTTGAAAAGGCAATAGAATTAAATCCACATAGTGAAGATGCATACTATTACTTAGGTGTATATTATTATAAGATTAAAAATTATGAAAAAGCGAAAGAATGCAACGAAAAATCATTATCAATAAATGATCAACAGTCAGAAACACATCTTAATTTGGGAAGGTGCTACTACCATTTAGATATGAATGAAAAAGCACTATGCGAATTTGATATTGCGTATAACTATGATAATAATTGCATAGATGCAGTGTTTAATAAAGTAGTAGTTCTAATTGCTATAAAAAATTATGTGGAAGCATTAGAAAACTTATTTATTATAAATAAATCAGAACCTGACGATGCTGAAGTTATGATGAATATCGCACACTGTTACTATAAACTCAAGAACTATACAAATGCAAATTATTGGGTTACGAAAATTTTGTTAATAGAATCAGAACATAGTTTAGCAAATAAGTTGCTACAAAGACTAAAAGATATTTCTATGGGATAAATCCACGAATTATGGAAAGAGAAATATGTGTCAAAATAATATGTGCAGCTAGCGATGAGTACCAAAGAAAGCTATGAAAAATGATTTAATAACAATAAATATGCCCTGCAAAAATTATTTATACAATAGCAAGGGAATTCAATGATAATATGTCATTGAATTCCCTTTGTTTTTCTAACAAATACTTCATGGTTGATGATAAAAATGATATAATGATAAATATTAAAACCATTGAGAATAGAGAGGCCTGCGAGAGTGTTAAGCAAAAATAATCTTCAAATTGATATGTTCAATAATATGATTTTTAAAAGGTTAATTCCTAAAAATCATTTAGGCTTTTAGGTGCCTGAGAAAGCGCTGAAAAAAGGCTATAAAAGATAAGGTTTTTCCTAGGTATGAATGACTATATATTGGATTTTGAGTCACTTACCTATATATGGTAATGCCCTTGCAATTGCTTCGCATATATCAATAATTACAGCACTTTAATGGGTTCCTTTATAGGAACTCATTAATTTTATGATGCAGTAAGACCAGACTGGCAAAGTATATTCACCATCCTGACTATGTTGCATACCATATTTGCTAAGGTGATATGAATCTTCGCCCTGCCCAGCCTCAGATATCGGCATCTTCTTAGCCCATGATTTCTTACCATTGTTGCAAATCGTCGTTCTACCTTAGACTTTTAGGTACAGGCACGTTAGTTAGTCAGTTATTGAATAAGATAAAATCCAAGAAGGAAAGAAATGTTAGCATAACGAATTACACCTATTATGTATGATATAAATGGAGGATTATTTGGGGATAGGAGAGGCAAACAACCCATACAGATATGCAGGCTACAGGTATGATGAAGAGACAGGCATTTACTACTTGAACGCAAGGTATTATGATCCGAAGATAGCTAGGTTTTTGACAGAGGATACGTACTTGGACAGTATTGAAGATCTTTTATTTCTAAATCTATACACATATTGCCATAATGAGCCAATCATGTATTATGATCCGACAGGACATATTGAAGTTTTTGACATTAAGCTAAATCCAAGTGATCAGAAGAAGATATTAGAGCCTACAGAAAAGTATTATAAGGCAACTACAGAAAAAGAGAGATCAGATATACATAGGCAAGCAGTAGAAATTAGGCAGAATAGTGGTAGAATTAATGATTATAAGGACGAATACAAGTATGATATCAAGCATACTAGAGGTGGAGCAGAATATAACCGTATAATCAATGAGGCAAAGAGTAGCAAGGATAAAGATGATAGAGATAGTGGTATGGCTAGCACGGATAGAGACAGACATGAAAAAAACTTAGCAACTAGGGGTATCACAAAGAACCAGTACCAAGCCATTAATAATATTATTAGAAATAATCTGAAGGGTACGAATGATATTGCTTCAAATGGAATAGGGATTGGATCCTCACCATCGCCGATTGGAGTATCCATGAAGCATATAGAGGGTAAAGCAAATGTATTTGTTGAATAAATGCTTTTAAATTTATTAACAGATAAAAATGGATATTATTACAAGAATTTAGCATTAGCATCTCAAATAATAAAACTTGAAACACAGACGAATCGCTATGCACTTTTTGATGTTGGCATGGGAGTAACAAAATATTGCTATTTAATATCAGGGTTTTCTCAATTTGGGAAATAGTTACCAATAAAAGACTTATTAGAATTTGTATCAGAAGGAGCAACTGATTACTTAGATGATGCTTTCTATGATCCAAGTGACACTATAAAATGGAAAAAGAGTTAAGAATTACTGCAGAGCAGATTGATAACATGGGTGATTATAAATATTTAATCAATAATAAAAATGCAAGAAAATTATTTATAAATTCATTAGAAGCACAGTTTGATAGATATGGTAGGGCTGATGTTGATGAATATAGCGATTCAGTTAATAATGATATTTTGAAAAGCAAAATATTAACCAGAATCGCAGAAGTAAAAACACTAAATAGTAACTATAATAAATCATTTAAAAGCTATGAAGGGATGTTAGAGGCTGTAAGAAAAAGGGTTGAGAATGAGTATAGGAATAGGGAAATGGAACGTCTAAAAATTATTGGGTAAAATGTATGGTTATGGAATCTATAATTAATACCTATGTTATAATGTATTATATAAAGGTGTGATTGTATGAAGAATAAACGTTTAAAACTGTTAGTAATAATTTGTGTGCTAATACTTGTAATTGGGGGATGTAGTTCGAAATATGATAAACTGGTTAAAGAATATAATAATGCATACAAAGAAATTATTAATCAAATTGATCCAGAAAAAGTATCTAAATCAATACAGGATAATGATCTTTCTTCAAAGCTTGAACAACTTAAAGGCTTATTGAGCGAGATTGAAAAAAATGTTCCGAAAGATAAGCTTTCAGATACAATGCTATTAAAACAAAGACACAGAATATTGGAGGAATTGATCGAAAAAGGACTTATATGGGGTACACTAAAAGGATTAGAGCGGTTATCAGCAGAAGACAGTTTAAAGTTGTTAAAATCAAACAATAACTAATTTTTCAACTCATTGCTCGCTGGAGTCTTTTCAATGGGAAATGCCCGTTTGCAGGAACAAGAGGGGTTAGGTGCCAGGTAACGAACAAAAGAACATAAACAAGAAAATATTTATAAAAAAAGCACCTTCTGTTAGTATTGATGAGTCGACCCCCAAAAGTTAGACTTTATTGCGTAGTAGTTTTTAACTGCTACGCAATTATTTTATGCAACCAAGAGGCTGAGCCTGTACTCTACAGGGCTCATCCATCCTAATTTCTCTTTAATTCGTTTCTCGTTATTAAACATAACCCACAGAATCCTGAAAGCACAAGTACTTAGCATCGTCAATATTATGGGCTTTACAGTTTCTCCAGTGCCTCGGATAGCACCGGACAGAATTTCTCCAAAAACACAAAGGAAGTACATAGGAGCAAGAAAACGCATAAGCTGCCCGCTGAGCAGGATAATATCAAAATCCTCTGATTTTCAAAATAGCCTTCCCAAAAACTTTAGGTGCCAGGGAAACCGCTGAAAAAAGCAGTCACAGGAATAACTGTACAAAGCATCTTCTAATTATGCAATCAGCTAGGATATTAAAGATACATAATGCTCTAAAATGCTTTTAAGTTCCCACTAAACGCTTCGATTCCA
>JAUQXG010000201.1 GCA_030834765.1 Lutispora sp. | reverse complement strand
TGGGCATCCGGATGCCGATGATAAAGGATATGTAAAAATGCCTAATGTTGACATTATGACTGAGATGGTTAACATGATTTCTGCTACAAGAGCATACGAAGCCAATGTTACAGCAGTCAATACAACCAAGGGTATGGCTATGAAAGCTTTAGAAATCGGTAGAGCATAATGGGAGGAATAATAATTGAGAATTGACTTACCTTTACAACAACTAAATATAATAAAAGATACCAATGGTATCCCAGAAAAAAATAATCAAGATGGAATATCTTTCAAAGATTTCTTGAATAGCGCAATTCATGGTGTAAATGATTTACAAATAGAGTCTGGGAAGCTTAATGAGGCATTAGCTTTAGGTCAAACAGATAATATTCATCAAGTCATGATTGTTTCTGAGAAAGCAGAGATAGCTTTACAATATACAATGCAAGTAAGAAATAAAATACTGGACGCATATCATGAGATAATGAGAATGCCGATTTAGTATTGAGGTGAGTTGATGATGGAAACATTAAATAAAATTAGAAATCAATTGAATGAATTCTGGCAAGGACTTAGTAAGGATAAAAAAATAAGAATTGTTTTGATAGGCGTGTTAACTATAATTATAGCTGCCGGACTTATTGTATTTTCCAGCACGCCCCGATATCAAGTCTTATATGCAAATCTTGATGCGAAGGATGCTGGAGAAATAAGGGACAAAATTAAAGAATTGAAAGTCCCTATAAAAGTGGATGGTACCAATATTTTGGTCCCAAAAGATAAGGTGGATGAATTAAGAATTACTTTAGCTATGGAAGGCTTACCAAGAAATAACTTAGACTACCCATCCATGCTTAAATCTGAATTTAATGAGACAAGTGAAGATAAGAGTCAAAAAAGATTAATTTATCTTCAAAGTGTCATTGAAAATGGAATAAAGGCATTGAATGGAGTAGAATGGGCCCAAGTAAACCTTATCATACCTCCTTCTGATCCATTTGTAATAGGGGCAGATGATGAAAGTAAATCTTCAGCAGGTATAATTATAAAAATGAAGGCTGGAGCACAAGAGCTTAATCAAAATCAGGTAAATGGTATTGTTCAATTTGTATGTAAGAGCGTTAGTGGCTTAAAAAAGGAAAATGTATCAATTATAGATGATATGGGAATAGCACTGATATCTGATACAGATGAAATAGGCGGACAAGTAAATACACAAATGGGTATGCAAGAGAAGATAAAAAATAATTTGCAAAAAAGCGTGGTTAAATTTCTTGAATCTGTATTTGGACCTAATAATGTATCCGTTGTTGCTGCAGTAAAGTTAAACTTTAATGAAGCTCAACTTAATTCAACTACATATGTGCCAATAGATGAAGAGAAGAAGGCTGGTATTGTTAGAAGCATGGAGGAAATTAAAAAAGAATGGGTAGATGCTAATGACGGAGGAGTTCCCGGCACTGATTCAAATACAGATATTACGCAGTACGTAGAAACGGATACTTCTAAAGCAAAATATACAGAAGCTAGCAGCACAATTAACTATGATATAAATGAGACAAAAGAGCAAATTGTAAAAGAACAAGGCAATATAGAGTCGCTATCCCTATCCGTAATCATAAATAAAAGCAATTTAAAAGAAGAATCATTAGCAAATTTAGATGGATTAAAAGCTGATGTAATGAACTTGGTAAAATATGCAACACAAGGATTGCAGTTAAATAATGTGACCTTAGACAATAGCATTTATGTTCAAATAATGGATTTTGATGACTCTTTTTCTAAAAATATAGCTGCGGCACAAGCTGAACAAGCAAAAGCAAAGAGAACAGAAACAATGATAATGATTGGGACTGCAATTGCAGCTGTCCTTGTATTAGCAGCAGCATTATTTATGTTTGTTAGGAGAAAGAGGTCATACAATGAGACCTCACTGGATTCCTCCGTTTTAGGACAATATGAAAATACAGCTCAAGAGTCTATACCTATAGAAGATATAGGGGTAGAAGAGAAAAATGAAATTAAGAAGCGTTTAGAGAAGTTTATTAATCAAAAACCAGAACAAGTTGCTACGCTATTAAAATCGTGGCTTAACGAGGAGTAGATCGCTATGAGCAGAATGGGTAAAGAAGAGTTAACAGGGCGACAAAAATCAGCGATTTTATTAATAACACTTGGACCAGATAAATCAGCGCAGATTTTCAAGCACTTAAAAGAAGAAGATATTGAGCAGCTGACTTTGGAAATTGCGAATATGCGAACTGTAACTCCGGAAGAGAAAGATGGAGTTTTAAAAGAATTTTATCAAATATGCTTGGCTCAAGAATATATATCTGAAGGTGGAATCAGCTATGCCAAAGAGATTTTAGAAAGAGCTTTAGGCAATCAGAAGGCACTGGATGTTATTAACAAGCTTACTGCATCTTTACAAGTTAGACCTTTTGATTTCGTTAGAAAAGCTGATCCTGGGCAGTTGCTGAATTTTATTCAAGGCGAGCACCCACAAACAATAGCGTTGATTCTAGCTTATCTTAAGCCCCAGCAAGCATCAGCAATATTATCTGCACTTCCACAAGATAAGCAAGCAGATGTAGCAAGAAGAATAGCACTTATGGATAGGACTTCACCAGAAGTAATTAAAGAAATAGAAAGAGTTTTAGAAAAAAAATTATCTTCTATGGTAACACAAGATTATACAAGCACTGGC
>JAUQXG010000200.1 GCA_030834765.1 Lutispora sp. | reverse complement strand
CTTCACTCTTTGGCTGAAGTGCTTCCCAATCTTCCGTCTTTATACCTGCGGCAAAAAGATTAGGATCGAATTTTGGTGCACTCGCTATAGCAAGTATGGCACCACTATTTACATCAATTGCAACAGCCGCAGCCGAAGTTTTACCTTGATTTATCTTTTGCATCGTATCTGCAAGAGCTTGCTCAGCAACTTGCTGTAGTTTTGTATCTATTGTCAAAAATACAGTGTTTCCAGGCTCTGGGTTTGAAACATCTATTGTATTCACCAAAGATCCTTTTACATCTACCTCTATTTGCTTAATGCCATCTTTCCCTTTTAAATACTCCTCCATTGAGTATTCTATACCTGATTTTCCTATTAGATCACTTGGAGTATAGCCTTTTTTTATCATTTCGTCTAAATCAGAACCGATTTTACCCATATATCCAATTATATGGGCACCGAAGTCTCCATTTGGATATTTTCGAAGAGGCTTCTCCATAATCTCTACCCCATCTAAAAATATCTTGCTTTCTTCAATAATAGCTCTAGTTTCTTCCTTTACATTGATAGCTATTTCCACAGGTTCATAAGTCTTATACTGCTTTTGTTTTATCAAATACTTAATAGCTAATATCTTTTTTCCATCATCAAAACCATATTTCTCAAAAGGAATCGCATAATTCTCCAATAATTTTATTAATACCACTTCGGCTTCCGCATTTTCTGCAAATCCATTTTTCTGTTTCCATTTATTTTCTTCCTTTTTGTATGAAAAAACAAAGTCACTTACACTAAAAGGAAGCTCTAAACTAAGTTCATCTGTTAATGTGTTATATGCATCTACATCAACAACATCTGGATGAATATTGTATTCTTCTCTCAATCTGTCAAAAGCAGCCTTCGCAGATGCTTCTTGTGGTATATTATATTTTGTTTTCCAATCTGCTTCTTTATCGGAATATGAAAATCTGATTGGATCTAACAGTATAGGAATTTCATCCTTATACTTATCTCCATTGCTTAACAATATATTGGTTATAGAGAGTGCAACGTCATTTAACTTTTCTTCAGAAACATCAGTTTTCACCATAATGACAGAATAACTTTGTTTGTTATCCGCTATCACCCTGCCAAACTTATCCACGATACTTCCACGAGGGGCTGTAACAGGGATATTCCTTGTCCTAATGGTATCAGACCTTACCCTATAATACTCCCCTTTAACTATTTGAAGGTCTGCCAGCCTGAATATCATGACTGCTAGTATCAGTAAAATTATTATTTTTAATATATTTAACCTATCACTAAAAAAACGCTTTATCATTATTTACCACCTAATTTTTTAATAGAAACGCCTATCCATGAAGCTTTTGTTGTCCAAGCGCAAAAAATATCTGTATAAAACTCCACCAACCAATGCATTATAAAAGCACTGAGGGATGATCACTCTAAGCAGTGCATCTGTATATACAATATCTACTTTTGTAAAATAAGATATCAATAGAAAAATATGCTGATAAACCAGGACTGCAGTAATATTAAATAAAATAGCAGGAAAATAGCTATCCTTAAACACACTCTCATGAAACTGACCTATAAGAAAACCCATAAGCATGTAAGAAAGTGCATTGATACCTATCACATTGCCATACATCAGATCAATAAGGAGTCCTGAAAAAAAGCCTATAAAGGTACTATAGTTTTTGCCTCTTAAAATAGCATAAGCAACTATTAAAACTATTGTAAAATCAGGTTTTACTCCAAACAACCTTACATACTGAAAAAGTGTTGATTCTAGTATTAAATTAAAAACAATTAAAAAACCAATAACTATTATTCTCACTACAATACCTCAATTTACTCCTGAGTTTTTATATTCTTAACCACAAATACCTGTTCTAGCCTTTTAAAATCTACAGCTGGCTCAATCAATACCATTTTATGAAGCTTATATTCTTCTTTTGTTACACTTTTCACTTTACCTATAAAAAGCCCCTTTGGAAAGGTGCTAAAATCTGAAGATATGATTTCATCACCCTTTATGATATCTGCTTCTAAAGGCATGATTGCCACTAAATCTGAATTAGTTGTCCCCGAAACGATACCAATATCTCTAGTTCTATTTACCAAAATACTTACAGAGCTTCTTTCATCAATGATCGATAGCACCTTTGAATAGCTGGCACCTGCCTCGATGATCCTGCCTATAAGCCCTTCTCCAGTAATTACAGCATCATTCACTTCAAGCCCATGAGAAGTCCCCTTATTTATGGTAAAAATATCGAACCAGTTTCCAGGATCCTTCCCAGTTATATTTGCACCGATATAGGTATATTGAGCGTTATTTTCTTTAAATTGCAGTATGCTTCTTAGCTGTTGATTTTCTACTGCTAATTGATAAAGCTGTCTATTTTGATCCTGTAATTTAGTTAATTCCTCTTTCATTTGTTCATTTTCTTTCATTACATTTCTGATATTAAAAAGATTACCAAAGGTTTTTTCAAAAAAATCTCCCGTTGCATAGAAGACTCTCTGAACAGGACTAATAACCCCGCCAATTACACCTTCAATTGGCGTGGGTCTTGTCCTACCTGTGGCAGTGAATATGATAGCAGCTAGTAGCAAAGCTGATAATACTGCTGTTATTATCAGCAATTTATTCTTAAAAAATCTCATTTTAACCTCACTAACTATTATCTTGAGTGCTTGTTAGAATACTGTGCCCTGACAATATCATCATAATTGTCTAAAGCCTTCCCTAAACCTAATACAACACAATCAAGAGGTGTTTCTGCTACACTAACAGACATACCTGTTTCTTCACTTATTAACTTATCAAGCCCTTGAAGAAGAGCACCGCCTCCCGAAAGCATGATTCCTCTATCCATTATATCCGACGCAAGTTCTGGAGGAGTTTTTTCTAAAGTGAACTTAATTCCATCAATAATACTTGCTACAGGCTCTTTTAATGCCTCTAATATTTCTGAAGATGAAACTTTTAATGTCTTTGGAAGCCCACTTACTAAATCTCTTCCCCGAACATCCAAAGTATCCTCAATTGCTTTTGGATAAGCAGAACCAATTTTTATTTTAATTTCTTCACCAGTTCTCTCACCAATAGCTAAATTATATGTTCTTTTTATATAGGAAACGATAGCTTCATCCTGCTTATCGCCCGCAACTCGTATTGATCTACTTGTAACGATACCTCCAAGTGAAATAATCGCTATTTCTGTAGTTCCACCCCCCATATTTACAATCATACTTCCGGTAGGCTCTTCAACAGGAAGACCTGCTCCAATAGCTGCTGCCATTGGTTCTTCTATGGTAATAGCTGTTTTAGCGCCTGCCTGCACAGCGGCTTCCTCAACTGCCCTTTTTTCCACCTCAGTAATACCTGAAGGTACGCTAACTAACACTCTTGGTTTACTAAAGGCTCCACCTGTAGCCTTTTTCATGAAATATTTTAGCATACTTTGTGTAACATAGAAATCAGCAATTACGCCTTCTTTCATAGGTCTTATTGCTACAATGTTACCAGGGGTTCTTCCTATCATCTGCTTTGCTTCGTCCCCAACTGCAAGAACTGTATCAAGATCAGTTCTCTTAGCCACTACAGTAGGCTCTCTCATTATAATACCTTTTCCTTTTACAAAAACAAGGGAATTTGCTGTTCCCAAATCTATTCCAACATCTTTCGAAAAAAACTTAAACAAATTTATTTTCCTCCTTCGTATAGTAACCTTTACCATCAATTAAATTATATTTCGCTCTTTTAAACTTACATATCTTCCATCACCTATTATAACATGATCATTTAGCTCTATCCCTATGATTTTTCCAGCTTCTATTATTCTTCTTGTAATATTTATATCCTCCTGACTGGGGGCCGGATCACCGCTAGGATGATTATGCACCATGATAATGCTGGCACTTGACTTTTTTATGGCTGGCACAAAAAGCTCTCTTGGATGAACGATAGATGAATTCAGACTACCTATAGAAATATCCTCTATGCTTATTATGCCACACTTTGTATTTAAAAGTATAAGCTTCATATATTCTTTTTTCAAAAACCGCATTTCATCCATTAGAAGATTTACTACATCTTGTGGGCATCTAATAAAACTATTCTCCGTTTTCCTTGTGATTGCTATTCTCTTTCCTAACTCAACTGCTGCTTTTATTTGAGCCGATTTTGCTTGGCCGATACCATATATTTCAATAAGCTCATGGGGATCAGCATCAGATAAATAACCAAGTCCATCACCTTTACTTAAAACCCGTTGAGATAGAGTTATAGCACTTTCATTTATTGTTCCACTTCCTAGTATTATTGCCAATAATTCTGCATTTGATAATACATTAGAGCCATATTTTATTAATCTTTCTCTAGGCCTTTCATTTTCTGGTAATTCTTTTATGGTAATAGTGTAATTATTATTCCCCACAAAAATACACTCCTGCTTTTATATTTGTAGAAATTGGCCTACTTAAACAATCTTAAATACAATCATATCTATTTTATTACTTTTTAAAGTATTTTTCAACTTATACCGCAAATAAAGGCTTGGTGTTTATAACCAATCCTTATTATTAGAAATATATCCTTTATATTCATAAAATGTTATAATGATAAAGGTTGCTAAAAATGATAGAAGGTGAAAATATTGAAAGCATTGGATAAAAGAAGTCTGATACTAAATGGAAATATGTATGAAGTATTAATCACTCTTTCTATACCAATCATGATTAATAATTTAATACAAACATTATATAATCTTGCAGATGGTATATGGGTCAGTAAGATTAGCTCTGTACACTTTGCTGCTGTTGCCTTTGTATGGCCAGTAAACTTTTTATTTATTTCAGTAGGAACAGGTGTTTCAATTGCTGGCACATCGCTTTTATCTCAGTTAATCGGAGCATCAGACTTCAAAGAAGCAAATAAATATGCAAGTCATATTGTTGCCATATCTTTAATATCTTCTGTTTTATTTTCTATCATTGGATATTTGATCACTCCTGTGGCTGTACATCTTATGGGTGGGACAGGAGACCTTGCTGAATATAGCAATATCTATTTAAAAATAACTTTTCTGGACTTACCCTTTATGTTTTTATTCTTTAACTATAATTCAATTATGAATGCGCAAGGGAATACAGTAGCTCCTATGATACTCGGCGGTATCAGTGCGCTTCTAAATGTTATATTAGATCCTATATTCATATTTACATTCAATATGGGTATTGCAGGAGCTGCTTATGCTACATTGTTATCTAGAGCCTTGCTTGCTATTTGGGGATTGTATCTTTTAATGAGACCATCCAGCATAATTAAGCCAAGTCTAAAAAATTTTAAATTTGACAAAAAAATAAATATAAAAATACTAAAGGTAGCATTGCCTTCATCTATTGGTCAAAGTGGCGCTGCTTTAGGTTTTATTGTTTTAAACAGCTTTATCGCTTCCTATGGAACAGCTACCATGGCAGCCTTTGGTATGGTTAATAGAATCACTGCCCTTATCATGCAGCCTGGAATGGGTATAGGTGCTGCATTGACAGCTATCGTAGGGCAAAATTTAGGATCTGATCAATTAAAAAGAGTAAAAGAAGCTTTCAATAAAGCGATATACCTTACTGTGAGCTTCTCAGCGATAGGCTGCATTGCCTTGATTTTGTTTGACAATGGCATTATTAACTTTTTTATACAATCAAAAGATGATCCTTCTGTCATATCCCAAGGAATTGTCTATCTTTGGTATGTATCTGCTTCAATGCCTCTTATGGGAATGTTCAGCGTATTCCAAGGGGTATTCCAGGGCTCAGGGCATACGAAATATTCTATGTCTATGGAAATTGGTAGGCTATGGTTTGTGAGACTGCCTATGATTCTTTTATTTAAGTATTTTACAAACATTGGACCTACCGGCATCTGGTTTTCTATGAGCTTTAGCAATCTCATTGTATGTCTATATGGGTATTGGATTTATAAAAAGGGCAGCTGGCACGAAAGAATAATAGATAAAGAAAATAGGCTTGCAGAGCAAGCCCTATAGTACCTTATATCCAAACCCTAAAAGCATTTTATTCAATGCATTGATGGGCAACCCAACAATATTAAAATAATCTCCTGCAATGTGTGCTACAAAAATAGCCCCTAACCCCTGTATGGCATATGCCCCAGCTTTTCCTAAAGGTTCTTTGCTTTTTATGTATGACCGAATCTCTTCCTCTGACATGTTGTTGAATTCAACCGAAGTAACTATATGATCTGTTTTATACTCATTAATTTCTGCATCTATTATTGAAATACCTGTTATAACCTGATGTGTTCTTCCGTTTAAAAGTGTCAGCATTTTATATGCATCCTCTTCATCAACTGGTTTTCCCAAAATGACATCATCTATGACTACAACCGTATCAGCGCCAATCACTAACCCTTCACGGACTTTTTCAGCAATATGCTTCGCTTTCATAAATGCTAATTGTTCTAATTTTTCATAAATTGTTCCTTCTAGAGCATCCAAGTCCTCATCTATATCGCTTGGCATGATTTCAAATTTTATTCCTATTTGCTCTAGCAAGTCTTTTCTTCTAGGTGAATTTGAAGCTAAAATTATTCTCATAAATCACTACATCTTTCTATAAATTATTACTGCTAATATGATTCCCAAAACACTAAACATATTGATGTTAAAAACAAGTCCAAATGTAAATTTTATCACCTTTAAGTCCCATACATGCGTAGAAATCCCTAAATTATTATACCCAAACTTCAGTATTGGCACATACTGCCCGAAAAGCTCGCCGAGAAAACCTCCTATTACCGCACCAGTAATGATTAGCAAAAATAAAATCCAAAAATTGTTACTACTTGTTCCTCTAGCCATAGTTTCCCTCCATCATTTAAAGTTTTGAGTACTAAGACAAGTTTAACATTTTGTATTTCTTACTTCAACAAAAATAGACAGATGACTAAAGGTTATTTGGACGTTTAGATACCTGTCTATTTTTAAAGTCTACATGTCCTATGTTATTCCAACATTTATATAGATCGCTCTTCGGATCACAATTACCCATGTTTAAATATTAACATAGGCATAATGCCTATGGAGTAGCCTTTAATTAATACTTCAACATTAATTATTAACTTCAATTCTTTTAATATTATCGATATATGGAAGCGTATTAATTTCATTCAACTTATAATAAAAAATCCCTGTTATAATAACGGATATTCCTGAGAACATCATAGAATAATCGTAAGGTAAGAGTTTTAGTATCCATCCCCCAAATAGTGATCCTAGAGGCATTGCAATAGTAATGATAGTATTAATGCCAGTTGTCACTCTCCCTAACATTTTTATAGGAGTGATTGCCTGAAATAGAGAATAGTAAATAATATTGTACATTCCAAAAAATATATATGCTAACAGAACAAATACGTAGGATAAAATGCTTCTACCCGTAAAGATGAAACACAACCATAAAATTCCATTCATTATCAATAGTAAAGAGAGCAATTTACCTACTGGTAAAAACTTTTTAAAATAGTTAATTAACAAGGCTCCTAACATTCCACCAGCACCATTAATCGCTAGTATTAATCCAAAAGTTTTAGACGGATCAATATATTGTTGACAAAAAAAAGGGAGAATTACTGCATTAGATGAATTAAAAAAATTAACAAAGATTAATGGAGCTAATATATAAAGTATCGGACCATTCTTTATAAAGCCTACTCCATCTTTTAGATCAGTAAAATACTCACCAAAATTATAGGTATCCTCATTATTCTTATATATAAATCTGATGAAGATAACTGTAAAAATAGGAATAGCTAAAATAATCATATTCATTTTAAACAAAGCTACCGTTGAGAAAGCACCTAGTAAGAAACCAGAAACGCCATTAAATGTTGAATCGAAAATTTTATAAGTAATACTTAGCACAGAATTTGCTGTAACTAATTCATTTGAGTCTACAATTTGTGGAATCATAGTGTCTTCAATAGGATAAGTTATAGTGCTCATATAGGATAAGTTATAGTGCTCATAAAGGAAGATAGCAGCATAATAGCTAACAATAAGTTTATTTCTAATTCATTAAACAACATTACTAATATACCAAGTAATACTAATTGTATTGATAGTGAAAATAATAATATCTTTTCGGGATTTAATCTGTCTATTATTGGCCCTATAAAAAATAATAATGTTTCTGGCATTAAAAACAAGAATATTGCTAAACTAGTATAGTATGGTGAAGACAAAGTTTTTGATGTATACCATATACATATAATATAAAAAAGACTATCTGTAAAGTTAATGACCAACCTAGCAATTACGAGCAATAAAAAATTTTTATTTTTAAATATTTTCACCTAATCTCCATTCTGTCACTTTGTTTATACATAAGTACATATTTTTTATTTAAGGTTTTTCTAAAATGTACCCGATGTTAGAAACTTTAAGGGATATTCTTTGTTGGTGACTATTTTCATGTCTAAAACATATTAAACCTTCCTATTATACCACATTTTAACATATGGTATAATATTTGTATATTGATAAATGCAACTTATTATTATAAAATATTAAACACCTCAAAAAAAGAGTCAATATAATAAGGTGTTTAGTTATAAAAAAGCTATTTTGGGCTATCATTTTAAGTTTATTAATCACAAACCTAGCTTCCACTACCATGGCTTTTGCAGAAGATCATCCAAATCCGTGCAGCATTGGGCTTCATGAAATAAATAGATATTAAAAAAGGAAATGAGAACTTTCGCTCTCATTTCCTTTTTTAATATCTATTTATTTCATTGCTATTGATTTCTTTGGGCATTTGCTTACGCATTGACCGCAGCCTACACATTTGTCTTCTAATATTTTATGCTTTACTTTGACATCGCCTTCTATAGCTTCAAAGTTGCAATTTTTCTTACATATTGTGCAGCCGATACAAGTCTCTTGATCAATGTTAGCTTTTTTTCTATTAGCAAAATTTGCATAAATTGCTTTTGTTGGGCACACTTCTGCACACATCATACAGTTTACACATTTGCTGTAATCTATTTTAGCAAGGTTATTTTCCACATGTATCGCATCAAAATTACATGCTTTTACGCATTTTTGACATGATATACATCCAACTTTACAAGAGCTCATGGTTGCTTTCGCCTTTTCAGTGTTATTGCATAGGACTCTTACCTCTTTTGAAATAGGTACTAATTCTATCACATTCTTAGGGCAAACAGCTATACATTTTTTACACGCAGTACACTTTTCTTCGTCTACTACCGCAACTCCATTAACAACAT
>JAUQXG010000199.1 GCA_030834765.1 Lutispora sp. | reverse complement strand
CAATGTCCTTTAATACTTCCCAACAGTCACAAGTCACCTTTTTCATAACAAATACAGGGGAAAACCCTGCATCTATCTTGCTGGAGATTAGTCCTAATGATATTGATTATGCTGTTGATAATACAGTATTTGAGGTTCAGCCTAGGGATACGGTAGCCATAGTGCCAAGGATTTTTGCTAAATACACAAGATTAGCTTATCAATCGAAAAATTCTTTTCAAGATACTTCTCTTCATATCATTTTTCAATCATGTATATAAAGATATAACACTTTAGCTTTTAAAAGCTTCTTCATGATAAAATGAGAGGCTTTTCATGCTGTAAATAGATATGAAAAGTAACATGTGATATTGTCGCGCATATAGTATATTAGGACAAATCTCAAGCAAATTAAATCAATAGGGGGAATGCAGATTCTATTTAATATGGGACACAAAGCCTAATGAATGAAAGTAAGATACTATAAAAATAAATAGCTTGGAGTGATTTTGTGATAACCATAAGTTTGTGTATGATTGTAAGGAATGAAGAAGATACAATTCAAAACTGTCTTGAATCAGCTAAAAATGTAGTAGATGAAATAATTATTATAGATACCGGCTCTACTGATAAAACAAAAGAAATTATAGAGAGATACACAGAGAAAATTTATGATTTTGAATGGATTGATGATTTTTCAGCCGCAAGAAACTTCGCATATAGTAAAGCTACCCAGGACTATATCATGGTAATGGATGCGGATGATATTTTACTAAGTGAAGACATAGAAAGGCTTAAATCATTAAAAGAAACATTAGACCCTTCCGTAGACTCTGTTACGATGAAATGCAATGTTGGTTTTGATGAATATGGAAAAGTAACCTACAGCTACAGGCAGAACAGGTTAGTAAAGCGAGCGAATAATTTTAAATGGGTTGGCTTCGTCCATGAGTATTTAGCTGTATATGGTAACATATTTAACAGCGAAGTCAGCATAACCCATAAAAAAATAAAGCATACGCCTAATCGCAATTTAGATATCTATCGCAGCAGACTAGCCCAAGGAGTAGAATTCAGCACGAGAGATATCCTTTACTATGGCAATGAGCTATATGAACATCAGATGTATGATGAAGCCTTAGAGTATTACCATAGATTTCTAAATTCTAAACAAGGGTGGATAGAAGATTGTATTCGTGTTTGCGGAAATATATCGGATTATTATAGGTCAATAAATAAGCAGGAGGAAGCTCGAGAATATGCTTGTAAATCCTTTGAATATGATACACCTAGAGCAGAAACATGCTGCAAACTTGGGTTTTCTTTTCTTTATGAGAACAAGTTAAGCCAGGCGGCGTACTGGTATGAGACTGCTACAAAGCTTGAAAAGCCAAAAGATAGCTGGGGATTCTTCAGTGATGAATGCTGGACCTGGCTGCCTCATTTACAGTTATGTGTTTGCTATGACAGACTGGGTAAATATAAATTAGCATATGAGCATAATGAAATAGCTCGTCAATTTAGACCCAATGATAAAAGAATATTATATAACAAAGACTATTTCGAAAAAATGAAAAATAATTAGACTTTATTGGAGGTCTATGTACCATGTACTGCATAGACCCCCATAATATGGAATGCCATTCATAGATAAATATATTAATTTTAAAACAGCTAATTTGTAACACATATGTATGGATAGAATATATTGAATTAGGACAACTCTACAATAAAATTTAGAAATGGAGGAATATAAATGGATCTATTATTCTTAACCCCAATCGATGCGACCTATATTTCACAGCTCAACCCGAATCAAAATTTCGGGCCTACAGCGGAATTACTAATCGGTCGCAGCGCAATTCCAGGAGATGTCTTCAGATCATTACTAAAGTTTGATATTAGTCCAATACCAGCAGGAAGCATCATTACAAATGCTACATTAAGACTTTTTCTCATTGATAAGGATAATCCAGCGATTCAACTGCTAAATATCAATAGAAACCTAAGTGATTTTTTAGATGAGACTGTTACCTTCAACACTGCGCCAGCATTTGCGCCCACGGAATT
>JAUQXG010000198.1 GCA_030834765.1 Lutispora sp. | reverse complement strand
ACACCTTGAATACCTTGTGGACCAGTTGCTCCCGTTGGACCTTGTGGTCCAGTTGCGCCTGTAGGTCCAGTAGGACCAATAGGTCCAGGTGGTCCAGGTATACATTGGTAATGGCAACGACAGCAATCTGCTCCAAAGCTTGAATAACTAATATTGGATTTAACCATAAATTCACCTTCTTTTAATGTATTTGCTTCTAATACATACTATGCGGATACTTTATTTTGTGACAAGCAGTTATATCTAAAGAATGAATTAAATTGAAAAAATATAGATTATAAGTAAAATGGAAGGTTATACCAAGGTAAAAAGAATTTTGTATACACACTAAAGTCAGAGATAGAGATCTGGTTTTTATGCTGTGTTGTTCATGACTTTTTATTTTAAAATAAGAAAAAAGAGAAAGTATGGATGATAAAAAAATAGCTACTGTGAAAGTTTATATTCGAAAAGTGCATTTTAAGCATTATTTTGTAAAATATTGAAAATTTACCTCGAAAAATAATTCATATAATAGAATAATTAGGCAAAATATGATAATATAGTATATGAATTATAAGGAAGGTGACAAAGGGATGGAACGTAGAACGGATGGAACAAAAAAAGCAGAAATAAATATGCGTTTTTCAGAGTTTGAAATGCCTCCAATGCAAGATGCATTGATAGTAGGTAAAAGGGCACCGATTGGACCAGAAGCAGCGAGGAGAATGGTAGATATATTATCTCCGGAGCAATACGAAATAATAAAAATTGAACATGAATATATTGAAGCAGTGGTCGTTAGAAAATCTTTGTTGAATATGCTTTCGCAAGATAAACTGATTCCTATGATAATGGAGGAAGGAGGAAGGATTGCTAACGAATCCATGATTATAAAAGCACAGATTAATATTACTTTGCATGTTAGTAAATCCGTAGACTTATGATAAATAAAGTTTTAGATATAGTAGATAAAAACTTTATCAAAGTTGACATTCTGAATGGAGTAAGACGATCTCAGGATATTTTTTATGAGAGAGAGACGGAGTGCTTTATTGCCTACGATAGTGAAAGATTAGTTGGTGTAGTTACTAAAAAAGAATTAGTTGGAGCTCATCCAAATAGGATTATCGCTGATGTGATGTCTAATAAATATATTTGCATCGATAGCTGTTCACACGTATGGAATATTAGAGAAATATTTGATTTAAATCGAGATATCAATATTATACTTGTAGAAGATGAAAATGATGTTATAGGATATATAACAAGAGTAACCTTAAATACAGAATTGGGGAAGCATATTGATTTACTCACAGGACTATATAAAAGTGATTATATGCTATATAATGCGTATAATTTTATAAAAAGTGGAAAAGATGTAGCACTAATATTCATAGATTTAGATAATTTTGGTTATATAGATAAAAAATATGGTCATACAAATGGAGATGCAATACTGAAAGATGTGGCAAATATACTAAAAGATACGCTGGAACCAGATTCTTATTTATGCAGGTATGGAGGAGATGAATTTGCTATAGTAACGCCATATTCTATAGATGAAACTCGTGTACTTGCTGAAAAAATAGTAAACTCTATAAATTCACATTCCTTTTTAAATGATATACATGTTTCAGCATCAATAGGAATTACAGGCTGTAGCGTGCATAATAATAAAATGGAAAATACATCAGCATTAATAAATAAACTAGTGAACATTGCAAGTTTAGCATCCACCAAGGCGAAACAAAGTGTTAATAATTCAATAATTATTGGGGATGTAGATATAGAGGCAATTGCATAAAAAAGGTTGAGTATTGGGTTAATATATCTTAATAATACTCAACTTTTTATTTTTAAGTTATTTTATAAATCTAGGAAAAGAGTAGAACTATAGGTGATAGGCGCTAGTTTATAAATCGTAGTGAATACGATCCATTATGAAACTATACAATTTTTAATACGTCTAATAAGCAAAGAAAGGAGATGTGATGAATATGAAAAAGATTTTAATTATAATTTTAGCTGCCATTGTGGCGTTGGGCTTGTTGGGGTGTGACCAAAATAATGAGAAAATCGGAGTAAGAGGGAAAATCACTAATTTAGTTCAAGGTCAGGATAACCAGATCACTTCTATACTGGTGGAAGGCGACTTGGAAAATGATACCGCATATGATAAGGCAAGCATCTCCATTACGAGTAAAACGAAAATCATTGAAAAAGGCACTAAAAAGAAGCTTTCAAAAGATGATTTGAAGGAAAGCATGCAGGTAGAGGTCATATTTGAAGGACCAGTGCGGGAATCTTATCCGGTGCAAGCTGATGCAAAAGAAATAAGGGTGCTGAAATAAACCGTGTCATAACTAAATATGATCATAGTGTCAGGTCTGGAACATAGGAGCATATCGCCTCAATTGCGATAAATGGCCTCTGATGTGCTATACCTGACACTTGTTATTTTATTGGAGTGAGAAAAAGTATATAATTATAAAGTAACAGGATATATCAGGTTGATATATATAAATGTAGGATTAATACAATGGGAAAATGATTGAAGGCCTTCGCTTCTCTTACAGAATCGTGCAGCTTTTGCACATATAAAAGGTGATAAGCCTGAAAGAAATTACTAAAAAATGTAAAGAAGGTGACGAGTCCATGCTAGATCTTTCAATCGCATGACGAACAAAGTTCGTCTTAGTATAATTTGAAGCATGGACATATATATGGATAAATTTGAAATTACATATGTTTATATAGATAAT
>JAUQXG010000197.1 GCA_030834765.1 Lutispora sp. | reverse complement strand
GAGCGAACACTTCCTTTTAACCACTCAATCAAAAAAATCGGTAGAATTCTTAACTTTGAGTTTTGAATTCCGCCGATTTCTTGTTTTTAGGTACACTTAATAAACCTAAGGATTTTTCATTGGTTTTTAGGCTGTTTTCATCTTATGAAGATGCTTTCCGCATCTTTCATTTTGAATCTTTGTATGTAGTTTGTTCATGTTGTATCCAAAACAGAGGAGAAGAAACTCGATTTTTACACTGTTTTTCCCACGTGTCAAAAATCGATTGAACCCGTAGTCATTTTTTAACACACCAAAGGCACCTTCCACTTGTATAGAGCGATTCATCCTCAGAAGGATACCTTCTTCACTCATGACGTTTTTATACGAATTTATCCTTTTTTCTACGAAGGTCTTTGAAACCTGCATCCTCCGATTACTCTCCGCCTTCGTACACTTTGTTTTGTAAGGACACTCATCACAGTCCTCACACTCATAGACCGTTACCTCAGAACGGTAGCCTGAAGCAGCCTTGCGATGTGTAATTCCAGTTACTTTCAGTTTCTTTCCATTATGGCAGCTATACTCATCCTTTTCTTCATCATAAATCATATTTTCTCTTTTGCTGATATCTTTCTTGAAGCTGCGCTTCTTCCATATTTCATAGGTTTGTGGTTTTATGAAAGGTTTCTGTTCATTCCCTTCCAGATACAGATAGTTCTCTTCACTCTCATAGCCTGAATCTGTTATGATGTTCTTGTACCTGCTCCTAAGCTTGGCTTCCATCTCCTTTAAAAGGGGGATGAGCGTGGTTGTATCACTTCTATCCTGAAATATTCCTACTCCAGTGACATATTCACTCTCCACAGCAATCTGCACGTTGTATGCTGGTTTGAGCTGTGCATTTCTCATATGGTCATCTTTCATATGCATGAAGGTCGCATCAGGGTCTGTCTTTGAATAGCTGTTTCTTTTCTCAAACAACTGGTTGCAGTTGCTGTACTTTTCCTGACGATCTTTAAATTCTTGCAGACTCTCATAATATTTCTGCAGCTTTGATTTTCTTTTCCCGACCCCATGGACAAATTGGACTTGTTCCATCTCTCGCTTTTCATCGAGATAGAAAAGAACTTTTTGCAATTCCTCTACGATATTTTCCTTCGTAATTACAAAATCAGTTAAGTAATCAAGGTTGATTGCTTGTATGCAAGTCTGAATCTTTTCAAACATTTTGGTTTCATTCTTGTTTACAACCTTCTTCCATACGAAGGTATAGCGATTGGCATTAGCCTCGATTTTCGTACCATCTACAAAGAGATTTTCAAACTGGATTTCTCCAACGTTATGTAAGTAGTTCACCAATTGGTAGAACAAATCCTCCACTACATTTGAAAGGAACTCCTTGCGGAATCTTGCAATGGTTGAGTGGTCTGGAGCTTTTCTTCCTCCAAGAAGCCACATAAAGTTGATGTCTCTTTTACATGCGGTTTCTATCTTTCTGCTGGAATAGATATTATTCATGTATGCATAGGTCAATACCTTGTACAGGATTTTGGGTTCAACTGCTGGTTTTCTTCCGGTGGAAGAGTATGCCCTGTATAATTTCTCGTAATTCAATCCCTCCAATATGTGGCTTAGCAGTCGTACTGAGTCATCCTCAGGTATTAACATTTCAAAATTTAATGGAAGAACTAATTGATAATATCCATCAAATTCTGTATAATTCTTATTGTATAATTTTGTTTTTTGCATAATTTAATTATACTGGATTTGCGGATTCTTCGGAATCCGTATTTTCTATTTTTGCGCAAATTAAGAGGCTGCTACACAACTAGTTATTAATTAGTTGTGCAACAGCCTCTTCTAAATTTTTGTTATTTTTTTAAACTTTATCGAATGAAATATATTCAATTTTATCTGCAGTTCAAATCGTTTACATTACAATATTTTGAAAGTATTGCAATATGTTCGGCTGAAACCCCTGGGCATACACTAAGTAAGGTATCTATAATAAAATCAATATTAGAGTCATTTACTAACTTTGCCTCTAACTCCTCTTCAGTATAGCTATTTGCATTGTCTAGTGCTTCATAAATTCTATTTACCTCTGGCATTAGCATAACATCATCATTTTCCAGGCAATTTAGGGAAAAATATAAATTCCCTTCATTAACGATGAACTGGCCATAAGCATATTCTTTTTGAGAGACAGTTTCTTTTCCGCGGTTATTGCTGCTTTCGTATTTAATATGCTCCACATGCCTCAAATCAAGTATGTGTTCATTCTCTCGTCTTGTTAAAATGCATCTAGTTCCAAGTTCCAATAGTCTTTGCTTCATATGCTTAGAAAAGCCTTGACCATATTCAGAAGCAAATTGCTTTATCGGTATTGTCTTTTTCATCTTATAATTTCTTTTCAACATATTATCTTACACACTCCCATTAATGATGCTAAGGAATAAAACTATCTATTTCTATAAACTTTTACTCATACTATTAGTATACCACATTAACAAATAATTAACCGTATTTTTCTATATTATGTTGTTTTTACTTTAGTTGAGGTTATTTTCCCTTCCACTCTGCTCAGATCTTTGACTTTCAAAGTGGGATTGTTTACTCCGCAATCATCCAATATCTTCTCAAGTGTTCTGAACTCTTTTCTTTTAATCACTACTTCAACTTTATATCTTCTGTCGCCATTGTTTCCTCTGGCAAGATAATTGTTTACAGTGTAGCCTTCGGCTCTCAGCTCTTCCGCTACTGTAATCATCGTATCCTTGTTATTCAAAAATACATCTACCTCCAAAATACCAAGGGCTAAACGCCCTTCAATCTTGTCACCGATAAAAGTTCCCAATGTCTTTCCCAAAGCATAGGCAATTGTAAAATTTATTCCCTGGGAGCTTGTAACTTTAGATACAACTGCAGCGAAAATGATAGCATCTACAAATACCAGAATATATACTGGATTCATTATTTTTTTTGAAATCAACATTGTTTTTAATGTTGCTAGAACATTTGTAAAAGCTGTTACAACAAATAGTATTGTAATAGCAATAATAACATTTTGTGTCATCTCGACACCTCCTTCTTTTTTGTAATTCTATTAGTGCACTGTAATGATAAAAAAGGCAATAAAAAAACTAACACAACCAAGCATGTTAGCAAACAATCATTTTAAAAGTCCCAATTTTAAGCTTAAATTTTAACAGATTTGTATTATCCACTCTTGAAAAGACATGCTTTCTTTAGCGATACGACTCATCGAATAAAAAGTAATGATTTACAATAAAATTAACCAAACAATAAACTAACTTTTCTATTGTACCATACATTTATATTTTTTGCAAATTGTGTATAAAGAATAGGTATACAGCAAGTTCCTTATAGTCTCTTTAGATTCTTTCTGTGCAAGCCAATGGCCCTGTACTCCGAAAGATCTGATTTTACACATTCTCTTAGTTTTAGTGTGCCATTTGATTCTTTCACCTTATTAAGATAGTAAAGCCGATCTTCTATCGCTTCTTTTATTTTGTCATTTCCTTTTATATAATGTCCATGTGCTAAAAGCATCACATCGCAATTTAAATCCATTATCTTATTTAAGCTGGAGATATGCTCTTCAAAGCTTCCGCCTTCGCACACATAAGGGATGATTGTTTTTCCTTCTGTGGTATTCAAAATCAAATCTGCCACATATATGATCTTCTCATCAATGATGGTGACGATCGTGCATTCTGAATGTCCCGGCATATGAACAAATGAAATCTTGTGAGTCCCAAATTGTATATCGTAGTTTTCATCTACCAATATTTCTGGCACTATAAATTTATTTTCCGGATGAAGCTTCTTGAAATATTCAAAGTTTTGCTTGTAATACTTACTGCCAATAAATTTACAGCCTGGAAAGGCTTTTCCTCCATAAATATGATCAGGATGAAAATGCGAAAAAGCTACAATCTCCGCCGTCACACCTTTTGCCTCTAAAAAGCTCGCCACCTCATCTCCTTGACCAATATACCCGGTATCTATGATTAAAGCTCTTGCTTCATCAATCACTACAGTTATATTTGTGATGTATGTGGGTTCTTTCATATCCTCAATAAATTCAAATTGGTATATATATTCATTTACTTTTATAATCTTCATGCTTTTACTCCCATGTTTCCCATATTTCAGGTTTATAGCCAACCGTTGCAAGCTTTCCATTGCGCACCATTGGGGTTTTGTAAACCTTAGGATTTTCCAAAAGTATTTCTTCTCTGATATTCTTATTGGTTATCTTGTGCAAATTCAGTCTTTCATAATCCTTTGAATCTTTGTCAAATAACTCATTTAACCCAACCGCTGCAGCTACACTTTCAAGCTCTCTTTTACTGAGGGGTTTTATATTCAAATCCACAAACTGAAATTTGATTCTTCTTTCTTTAAAATACCTTTGCGCCTTTTTTGTATCAAAGCATTTGTCTATTCCAAATATCTGTATGTTCATAGCCTTATACTCCTTCACATATAACGCCATAATGGCTTTATGCCTTATTATATCATCCTATGTTTATCAGGGAAATGTTTTATATATAGTTTATTGACAAATCGCATATAATATATTAACATGACAGTATTGTCATATGACAACGCTGTCATAAAGGAGGTCTGTAATTTGCCATTTCAAACATTTTATAATTTACCTGAAGATAAAAGAAAGCTAATCATTGAAGCATCATTAGATGAATTCTATGATTATGGGTATCAAAAGGCCAACATTTCAAGAATCGTTGAAAAGACTAATATCGCTAGGGGTAGTTTTTATCAATATTTCAAAGACAAACAAGATTTATACAGATACATCATAATAGAAGTTATTGGTAACCTAAAACATAGCTATGCTAATAATGAATTAAAGGATATTGAGACTATGCAGTTTGCAAATATAATCAGAGAACTGTTTATGAGCGGAATAAAATTTTATTGCGACTACCCTAAAATGGCTAATATAGCAGTGGACTTCACTCGCATAAGAGACTTAAAGTTAAAAAGTGAAATATTAGGATATAGTTCTAGCAAGAACAGTGATTTCTTTATAAATCTTATTGAAGAAAGAAAAAAGAAGGGTGAAATCAATAAGGCAATTGATAGTAAGGTGTTAAGTCATCTGATTACTACCCTAAGCATATCATTTTCAGACTATTTTGTTGAAGAAAGCAGCCAAGATTTTCATGACCATAAGCTAATAGATATTGTTGATAATATGATTTTTATCATTAAAAATGGCTTAGCCTCAGAATAACTATAATGCAATTTTAAAAGGAGTGAGCATAAATGGAAAATAATAAAAGCAGAGTCTACGATAAACCCATAGCAGTGATATTCTCGTTGCTAATTGTAGTTTTTTTAATATTAGCCTTTACCAATCAAAGCTTTTTCAGTTGGGCTTATGGGAGACATCAAAATCAATTGAGCTGGTATATCAGACCGCTTTTTTTGATACCATTTTGTTACTTCGCATATAAACGAAGCTGGTCTGGTATTTGGGGTACGATTTTATTGCTTTTGACAAGCATGTTCTGGTTTCCAAAGCCTTCTGTTGTTACAGAAAGTGTCAAAGAATTTCTACAAATGGAAATAGAATATTTAAGCGGAGGTTGGGATCTTTCCAAAATACTAATGACACTTTTAATACCCGCTTCCTTCTGGGCCCTCGGCGCAGCTTTTTGGAAGAGAAGCCTGAAAACTGGATTATTAGTAATAGCGTTTATGGCAATAGCCAAAATAATATGGAGTATAATTTTTGGAGGAGACTCCGGCAAATCCATATTAGCACCAGCTATAATGGGTTTAGTCATTTGCATTATCTTAGTTTATTGGGGATTTAAAAAGCTAGAAAGAAAATAATCAAAACGCCAGCGGGGACGGTTCTCAGTGGCGTTATTTGATTACGTATGGTATAATTTACTAAAATTATATCAGCCTATAAGGAGTGCATAGGTATGGCAAGATGCCCAAGAGTTATAAGCGCAACGGGGATTTATCATATTATGTTCAGAGGCATTAATCGGATGAATATATTTCTAGACGATAGGGATAATGAGAAGTTTATTGATGTTCTTGAAAGCATGGGGGCCCAAGGGGAGTATGATATTTATGCATACTGTCTTATGAAAAACCATGTGCATCTATTAATAAAAGAATCTGGTGATTCTATAAGCCGCTCCATGAAAAGAATCGGTGTAAGCTATTCCTACTATTTTAATAAAAAATATGATCGAGTGGGTCATGTATTTCAAGACAGGTACAGAAGTGAAGATATTGAAAACGAAAGATATCTTTTAGCTTGTACAAAGTATATTCATAACAACCCGGTAAAAGCAGGAATTGTGAAAACCCCTGAGGCCTATAAATGGAGCAGCTACAATTATTATATTGATCAGAAAAACGAAGGGCTATTTGTGCTAAACACTTGCTTTATTCTAGACACCTTTTCTAAGGAAAAAACTTCAGCTATCGCAGCTTTTAAGAATTTCAGTCTAAAAAAAGAAGAAATTGAAAACTTTATAGATTATAAAGATGAAGAAGGTCATAAAGAGGATGCTATCTCATTAAATATCAATAGTATTTTAAACAAATACGGTCTAAATATAGATAGCTTTTCAAACTGTCAAGATAAAGCTAAAAAGCATGCAGCTATCAAGGAATTAAAAGATTTAGATGAAGTATCCATACGTCAACTGTCTAAAATATTATCTTTTGATAGAGGTGCTATAAGTAGAGTAAAATAAAAATAAGCCATGGAGAACCGTCCCCAATGGCTTATTGTATTGTCTAAATTCTAATTTTCACTCGCCGATTTCTTATAAAATATCTCCATTGTCTCATGAGCCAAGGCATTAGATAATGATCTATGCCAAATGCTCTTCCAGCACCGGCTAAACAGGCTACTGATGTTACAAGATACCAAAGATCGTATAGTCCTGTTGAAAGTGCAAAATTCAAATTCATTCCTATGGATATGAGTGCTGCGACAAAGGTAAAGGTTCCAGTGATAAATGCAATTCCTAGCCCTACTTCTATCAGCACGATCATCCTTTGAAACCATATTGCATTGGGTACTACTAAACTTTGTGTAAACCATATATACCACTCAGGAGTATGCTCTCCAATCAAATTCATCCCTTTTTGTGCTGCTTCTGTAGCACTGTTGGCAGCGGGGCTTGGGTTTGTGATGCCTTCAGGCAAATTTGCTGCAACTCTTTGAGCGTATATTACTACATTGCTTAGCCAGCCTTCATTTATCTTCTGAGCACCTTGCATGAGCCATTTATATCCTAGATAAATTCTCATAAAAACTAAAAATATCGTATAGGACTGAGCTGTCAAATTCCTCTTTATCATGCTGTCATCTTTTCTATCATAGACAAATTGATGCTTTAAATAGTGTATAACTTGCTCAAAGCCGCCTACCCCAAATTGATAATGTATATTAACAACATGCTTTATCAACATTGCCGCAAATCCCGACGTTCTCATACCCATATTATCTGCTACTGCATACTTTCTCCCTATTGAAACCATGGTGCCATGAAGCTTTGGCTTGCATTGGATCAATGGCTTATTTCTCATAAGATTCACTATATTGTGTGCCGCAGTATCTCCGGTCTGAATGGCTGGTTCAACCATAAGAGGCAGAGGTCTTTGATTTGCACCAATGAAAAATGAGTTATCCCCTACTAAAAATACATTTGAATATTTAGTTGATTGGGTATGCTGATTTACCTCTATTCTTCCTCTACCTCTTTCGGCTTGAGGAAGCTCCAATTTTTCTATAAAGCTATTTACCTTAACTCCTCCGGTCCAAATCACGGTATGGGTATCTATTATTTTATCTGCCTTTGTTTTTAGTCTATCTTTTGTAACTTGTATGATAGGTGAGTTGGTTAAAATCTGAACTTTGTTTTTCTCCAGATATTTCATGGACTTATCAATAAGGGATTGATGAAGTACTGTCAGAATTTTATCTGCAGCTTCTACAATCACAAGACTTACCTCTTTCCTAGAAATACCATACTCCTTGGAAAGCACATTCGCAAAGTGAATAAGTTCCCCTATCAGTTCAATTCCGGTGAAGCCTCCTCCGCCTACAACAAAGGTTAGATATGCTTTGCGCCTGGTCTCGTCTGTCTCTTTCGATGCTTTTTGAAACATATTTATAATATGTCCCTTAATGTTCTTAGCATCCTCCAAACTCCAAAGAGAAAAAGCGTTTTCCTTCATTCCCTCTATTCCAAAATATGCAGGTTCACTTCCGCAGCCTATAACCAAATAGTCATAATCATACTGATTTTCCGGGGACTTTAATAATTGATTTTCAAAATCAATGTCCTGAATTTCATCTTTTATGATGTTTACTTTTGTAAATTTGAAAATATCTCTAAGATCAATCTTTACGCTTCCTTCTTCCACTCTGTTTCCTGCAAACTCATGAAGCTCCGTGAGAAGAGTATGATATTCATTTTTGTCTATAATGGATATCACTGCATCTTCTCGGGATAGCTTTTTATGTAAGGACAAGGCCGCTTCCACACCGGCATATCCCGCACCTAATACGATAATCTTTTTCAAAAAACCACCTCAAATAGAAACAATTTATTATTTGATGGTAGTATGCCCAATTATTTGAGAACCAATTATTTATGAAATAAAACATTATACAGAAAGAAGCCACGGAGAACCGTCCCCGATGGCTTATTTATATAAAACTACATTTTTCTCCGAAGTAGTATAATGAGAGTCTGTGAAGTGCTCTTGTGCAGGCTATATATAGGAGCCTCTTGTCTAATTGGCTATTATAATTTTCTTTTGATATATCATAAACCATCACTGCATCAAATTCCAAGCCTTTCGCCATGTAGGTGGGAATAATGGATACGCCTTTTTCTACTTCTTCCGTTCTGCTGTCAATAAGCTTTATATCTTCTTTTATTTTTAGTTTCTTATAAAGTCCTTCTGCTTCCTTCTGGCTTTTGCAAATTATAGCGATGGATTCATATCCTTGTTTTTTGTAATAATCTATATCCTCGATGATGGCTTCATGTAAAAGATCTTTATTATCTTTTCTTACTACGGTAGGTTCCTCTTCGTGCCTTTCGAAAGGTATGATCTTTTGGTCTGGACCAAGGAGTTTTTGATTAAACATGCTGATTTCATAGGAAGATCTATAGCTTTTATTTAATGTAAGCTTTACAGATTTCTTTTTACCTAGTATTTCAATAATCGAATCATATACGGATTGTCCTTGCTCTTTTTCTATTTCTTGGCTGATATCCCCTAGGACTGTAAATCTTGCATTGTGAAACAGCATCTTCATTACTTCATATTGCATAGGATAATAATCCTGTGCTTCATCAATAACGATGTTTCTAATATCATGAAAGGTGTTTTTGCCTTCCAGTTTAAGCTTTAAATATAAAAGCGGTCCACAATCCTCAAAACATATATGTCCATTTTCTATATCTAGCTTTGTTTTCTCTATGATTTCATCCATACACTCCGGAAGCTCTAATCCTTTAGACAGCTTTCTTAATAGACCCTTTTGACTAAAAAGCGAATAATAGACATGGAAAAAATCTATGTTTGTAAATTTTCTAATAGATTTACTAAAGCTTTTAAATCTTTTTAATTCCAATAAGCGACTGAATGATTTTATCTCTAGCTCATGTCCTTCCATCTTGCCAACCAGCTTTTCAATGATTGGCAGCCGCTCTCTCTGATAAGGTCTAATTCTATCAAATATCATTGTCTCAATTCTGCTCAACTTTTTTGCTATAGGTACATCTGTTTTGTTATTTAGAAAAAAGTTTTTAAGCCCCTGCTTTGTTTCAATGATCCTACCATGATAATATACATCTTGAAAGTCAATCACATTTCCCTGGTAATATTCTAAATATCGATCTATTACTTTCACAAATTGCTTTGACCCTTTATATGCGATGCTTTCCTTTTTTAAAGCTGTCATTGATTCACCTTGGGAATCAATAATGGATTCTAGTTGGTCTGTTCTGCTTTCCACTAGAACTTTATCCTTCAAAATATCTCCCACAATATCTTCAAAGGTGGTCTGATTGATCTCCTCTTCCCCAAGCTCAGGCAGAACGCTGGAGATATATTTGCTAAATACTGCATTTGGGGATAATATGATGAAGTTTTTTGAATTAAGTCCTGTGTTTAAACCCACATAAAGCAAGTATGCTATTCTATGGAGAGCGATGGATGTCTTTCCGCTGCCTGCAACACCTTGGACGATTAGAAGTTCATTTTCTGTATCTCTGATGATCATATCCTGCTCTTTTTGTATGGTCTCTACTATACTTTTCATAGCAGATGATGAATTATGGGATAATATTTCTTGAAGCATCTCATCATCTATCTTCACACTGCAATCGAAGAAATACTTCAGTTCAGATTTTTGTATCTTAAATTGCCGCTTCAAAAATAACTCCCCAGAAATGGTTCCTACAGGTGCAGAATATTCAGCCTCCCCAATTTCATTCTGATAAAACATACTGGATATGGATGCCCTCCAATCATAAACAAATACATCATGAGTATCTGGATCCATTAAATTGGATATACCAATATATATTTTTTCCGTATCATCATATCCCGTTTCTTTAAAATCAAATCTTCCAAAATAAGGTGATTCTTTCATTCTTTCAAGCTTATGAACATGCTTCACTGCATTTATATAGTTGCCAGTTTGATTATTTACTTCCCATAGCTGCTGATTCATTCCAGTTAGCTGTGTAAAATCATTGCTGGAGTGTCCAGAGTTTTCCCACATTTCTTTTCTTGTGGCGATTAAGTTGATCTTTCTCTCTTCCATGCCTTCAATACTATTTTTTAGCTCTCTTTGTATCAGTTCTAATGTCTCTTGAAGATGTTCCTTTTCTTCCTGCTGTTGCTCCAGATATTCGCCCACTACACATCACTCCCTAAAATTTTGATAAAACCCTTGACATAGCAACAAGATTTATGCTATTATTAATATGAATTTTTAATATAACATGATAAAATCGTTATAATTGTGCTTAAAGATATATTATATAATAAAAATGTCTCAATGTAAAGTCCAAAAGGTATGATCTTATAATTTGAAAGATCATACCTTTATATTTTAAAATTAATACATTCCTTTAAGCCGTACTTCAAACTCATTTGATGGCATTGGCTTGCTATAATAGAAGCCTTGTACTTCATCGCACTTATTTTCTTCTAGGAAGCTTTCCTGATCTCTTGTTTCAACACCTTCTGCATTTACCCTTATGCCTAGGTTTCTCGCTAACCTTATGATCACATTTGCAATGGAGCCATTATCAGAATAGGGAATATCCATTATAAAAGAACGGTCAATCTTTAGCTTGTCTATAGGAAGATTTCTAATATAGCTTAAGGACGCATATCCTGTTCCAAAATCATCTACCGCTATCTTAATACCTATTTCTTTCAGCCGTTTGAGTTTTTCTGTAACTTCTTTCACATCATTTATAAATATGCTCTCGGTAACTTCTATCTCTAAGTACTCAGGCTCAACCTCTTGTTTAGTCAGTGCCGTTTCTATGATATCAACAAAATTTTCTTTTTGGAATTGTTCTGGTGAAGCATTCACAGATATGGAAAGTTCAGAATACCCCATATCATGCCACTTCTTTAATTGCATCAAAGCATGATCAAGAATCCACTCACCCAGGTCGCAGATTATGCCATTCTTCTCAGCCAATGGTATAAAAACGCTAGGCACTATCCTTCCAAATATAGGGCTATTCCAACGCAGCAGTGCTTCTGCCCCAATACATTTCTTATAGCGCAAATCAAATATTGGCTGATAATATATTTCCAGTTCATTATTTTTTATAGCATTTCTTAAACTGGAAATCAT
>JAUQXG010000196.1 GCA_030834765.1 Lutispora sp. | reverse complement strand
GTCCAACTTTCTCAATTACAGTCCATAAAAAAATAGGAGTCGCCTCCTATTTTCCTATCTATGCTATTTTATTACTCTTATATGTGTTAACTACAAGTACAGGCTTTTTCAACATTCGTATTCTCTTTGAACTGGGGCATAAAGCACATATACTATTTTTATTATTGTGATACTTCATCTTAAATCTTCAATTCCAAAATTAAATTGGTCTTCTGTTACATGTTTTAAATACTGATCCAACCTTATCATTCAAATCAAAATATCCTGAATCCATCATTACCGTTGGTTTAACTTTTAGAGCATTAGGTCTTCCATTATCCAAGCAATCTTCATTTGCATATACTGCGACAATTTCACCAAGAAACATTGTAAAATCAAATATAGGAATAGTCTGTATTACCTTGCACAGATAATTTATAGGACATTCTTTAATCATTGGTGCATTTCCTGCATCATCATAAAACGACTCGAAAACATTTGATTTATCCGTTTTATTGCCAGAAACACTTCCGCAAAAATCAGTTTTTTCAATAGCTTGTGATGATGGGACATTTATACTGAAAAATCCACTTTCTAATACACCTGATGTTGTAAAATGGGAATTTTTCAATGAAATATAAAGCACAGGGTTTTGACTTACAACTCCATATGCGCCAATTGTAGCATAATTTGGCTTTCCATTAACAGTAGCTCCTGCTAAAACAGTAATATACGGTCCAAAAGGAATGTTTGCTATTTTCTTCTTTATCATATTTGTTCTCCAATCTAATTATTTATTTGTTGCAACAGTAAAGATTATAGAACAAAATTAAATAAATTTATAGACTTTTTCTTTCCTATGAATTATCATATAGATAGAGTATGCCCATTATGAGGTGTGCTCTTTTTTACTTTATATTTAGTTCACTTTCATAAATACTTATTTTTTCACAGTAGTCCTCTCCCCACCCACACATCATTGTAAGAATAGGCATCAGACTTTCGCCTAAATCTGTTAATGAATATTCAACCTTTGGAGGAACTTGAGGATAAACTTTTCTTTTAACTAATCTATCATTTTCTAATTCTCTTAATTGCTGTGTTAACATTTTTTGAGTTATATGAGGGAGCAGTTTCTTTAATTCACTAAACCGTTTTGTTCCTTTTGTTCCAAGATGCCAAATAATAATAGGTTTCCATTTGCCACCTATTAAGTCTATTGCAATTTCAAAGCTACATTCGTACTCTTTATTTTTCATGTTTAAAACATAATTTTCACAATTCATAGTTTTCTCCCTTTTACAGTATCTTTTTAGGTACTATAACACAAAAAAGTGCGTACTTGTGTTCACAATACTTATATTCTAGAATAATATCATACATAAAAAAATGTATCAACAGAACAAAGGCATTTTTGTACTATCTTATGGCTGTTAACAATATTAAATTATAATAAATATAAAATTAAAGCGAGGTATAAAAATGAAAGTATTACTTATTAATGGAAGTCCTAAAGTCAAAGGATGTACTTATACTGCATTATGCGAGGTAGCAAAAGAGTTGGAAAAAGAAAATATTCAAACAGAGATTTTTCATGTTGGAAACAAGCCTATTCGTGGTTGTATGGCTTGTGGTGGATGTTCTAAAGATGGCTCTAGCAAATGTGCATTTGACGATGATACTGTAAATATTGCCTTAGAAAAAGTGAAAGAGGTTGATGGTTTTATTTTTGGTTCCCCTGTACATTATGCTGGTGCATCTGGCCAAATAACCTCTTTTTTAGATAGGTTTTTCTATGCTGGAGATGACTTTCAATATAAACCTGGTGCTGCAATTGTAAGTTGCCGACGTGGTGGCTCAACAGCGGCTTTCGAACAATTAAATAAATATTTTACTATTTCAAAGATGCCGATTGTATCCTCCCAATATTGGAATATGGTTCATGGAAATACCCCTGAAGAAGTAAAGCAAGATTTAGAGGGAATGCAAACAATGAGAACCTTAGGTAAAAATATGGCTTGGCTTTTACAATGTATAGATGCTGGTAAAAAGTCTGGGGTTTCATTGCCAGAAGAAGAGCAAAGAGCTATAACAAATTTTATACGTTAATATCAAAAGGCCTGTCTTAAAACAAAACTTATTTAGGTTATATTTTAAAATAATGTTGATGCTGTGATGTTTTTAGAACAATCATAAGAAGGTTTTGTTGTTTCAGACTTTTCTCAGAATGTAACTTAGTTTGTAACGTATATAATCTATGGACATACTATATTGTAGGGCAAGTCTTCACCTTCCCAACAGACTGGCTTTCCTATAGGTAGAAGTTCTAAAATCAAGAACTTCTACCTAATATATTAAAAGTACGACTTATTAATAATAAAATATAAGGATTGTTATGCTAATCTACATATTCCTCCTTTAATATTGAATAATATTTGCAATCTACTAGACAACCAGTATTAATCTTATGT
This sequence comes from Lutispora sp., assembly GCA_030834765.1. GTDB lineage: Bacteria > Bacillota > Clostridia > Lutisporales > Lutisporaceae > JAUQXG01. The sequence goes on along the minus strand of JAUQXG010000196.1, from coordinate 2,084 downwards.
ATCTTTCTTAAGGTACCTTCGTATTTTAAACCACACTTTTCCATAACTCGTCCAGAGGCTGCATTATCAACATGGTGACGTCCGGTTATACGTTCAAACCCTAGCTCTCTAAAGGCAAAATGAATGACCGCAGAAAAAGCTTCAGTGATTATCCCTTTATTCCAAAAAGTCTTACTTATGCAATAACCAATCTCGCAGTTTTCAATATTATTGTCTATATTCATAAGTGCAATGGAACCAACTACACTTTCATTTTCCTTTATTTCTATTGCCCAATTATAATTTTCTTGAGTACTATATTCATCAATCCACATTTTAAGTATTTTCTTACTTACTTCAATATCACTGTGAGTTTGCCAAGAAAGATATCTGGTAACCTCATCATCAGATGCCCAATTATTAAACATATCTGAAGCATCTTCCTCTTTAAACTGTCTCAATATAAGTCTTTGCGTTTCTATTATTTTTGTCCCAGCATGTTTTAACATAAGAAATCCCCCTAAAAATCCACATTTTTATACGAATATGCTGTATTATGAATTCTTTTTGATATATATTTTTAAGGCTTTGATAAATAAAATTGTTGCGTATATACCTAATCCTGCAACTGCTAAAATAAATATAAAATTAATTAAACCAAATGCACTCGCCATCATCATATTTTAATCCCCTTAGTTTTATTCGTACTATTTATACCGATGTGTAATAGCTGTAACTTAATATAGTGCTCAAACTCCATAGTGAATAACATATTTGTTTTCAGAGATTGTCTTTCTTAGCAATATCATTAAATCAGTTAATTCTTTTGATGACTTAGACCGTTGGTCAGTCGCCACAATATTGTAAAATGATTCTAATGATTCTGGAGGAATAAGGGTAACACCCCATCTTGCAAGTGCAAACTCTTGTCTATTATAACAATGAAAATAGGTTTTTATTAGTATTAGCTGTCTCCACCAATCGTTCAAAATATCATCATCTATGGCAATGCAATGATATTTTTCCGGTTCATAATTAGAGTAATCTTTATCCTTTTTAAATTCGTCTATAATGCCAAATTGAGCAACACAAGGCACATTATCACCTTCCTATTATATGACTAATCTTTACTTCACAATTTTTAGACTGTTATGACATTACACTACCACATCATCCCATAAATATAAAGCATAGGAAAACGAAAGGGTCTCTAAGCTCCTGCTTTGCCCTTTTGTATACGTCACAATATTACTCTGTTGCGCAGCATATAAATGATGTGACTTATGGCTTTTCCTCAGATAATGCCGTTACCAAACATTTTGAATTACTCTTTGCTTTTTTTTATTATTTCTATAGACAAAATACCCACAAATGGTATAAAAAATCAGGACAATAATTCCTATTGGCATTTCGTTGATAATTTGTCCTGTTTCTTGTGTTCCCATATAAATTAGATGAATTGCAGGTAACGTTCCCAATAAACCACCCAAAAATACATTCTTATTTAGAATAAAACCACTAATAAAGAACAAGGCTAACCAAACTGCAACAATAGGTGAAATAGCTCCAATATTGCTAATTGCTATTATTCCATAAAGAACTGCAAAAATAATAGCTGGTATATAAAATACAATTTTCTTCATTTTCACCCCTCCAAATAAGATATAAATTCTCTTTGCTGCATACTTTCTTACTATTGTAAACTAACCTGTAATAGAAATACTTCAGGATTTTCGAATCTCTTCAATAATTTCTTTGACTATTGAGTTAATTATAACTCCATTACTTCTCAAAATTATAGCATTATTGGATTTAGTAAAATTAATTACCGATTCTAATAAATCTAATATTAATCTACTCAAGTCTAATATAATTTACATATCCTGTAAAACAATATCTTCATAAAATAATTTTATACAAGTTTCTTCCATAGTTCCAAATAGCTTGATATTATCTGACCATATTCTGGACAAATATTATGTTTACTTAACTTTATTTTCTCTCTACAATTTCACCACTATCTTTTAAAATACTATTCTCTGGAATATAACCTCTCACAGAACATAATGGATAAACAATACTACCTTTTCCTAATATTGTCCCTG
>JAUQXG010000195.1 GCA_030834765.1 Lutispora sp. | reverse complement strand
GAGGAGGTATTCTTTATTTCCCCATTTCACTTTCAATGAGCCTTTCAGTATGATACCGCATTCTTCCCCTTCGTGGGCAATTTTATCTTCCGTACTGCATTCCCCTGGTTCGATGGTAATAAGCAGTACTTCCATTGCTTTTTTCAAATTAGGACATAAAAGCTCGTATGTAATCTTTGAGTTTGGCAGCTGGATTTTTTTTCTTTCTCCTTTTCTTACGATAGGGTTTTGTTCCTCTACCTCATCAAAGAAATAATTCATATGAACATCTAAGGCCGCGCTGATCTTCCATAACGCTGCAACATTTGGGCTTAGCATATCTCTTTCAACCTGACTGATCAGGCCTGTACTCAGCTCTGTAGCTTTTGATAGCTGCTCTATGCTCATCTTCTTTTGTTTTCTTAATTCTCTTATTCTTCCTCCAAGTTCCATTTCTCACCTCTTCGTTGAATTTTTTGTTCCACCAGAGCTTGCTTTAAGAAGTAGCTCCGTATCAAATACATACATATTTTTATTATGATCTTTATGAATTCTCAAAGCGATTTGAATCAATCTGTCAATAAGCTCTTTAAAGTGAATAGACTCATATTCCCATAAATAAAACGCCATGGAGCCTGGTATTGTATTGATTTCGTTCACAAATACCTGCATATCACCTTTTCTTAGCATAAAATCTATTCTTGAAACGCCAGAACAATCAAGGACTTTAAAAACTTCTTTCGCTAGATTCTTGATTTCTGCTGATTTTTCTTCAGGAATAGGCGCAGGCACGTTTCTGGTTGTAGCAGTCATTCCTGCTGTCTTCATCCCTTTTTTTGAGTTTCCTCTCATATATTTATCATCAAAGCTTAAAAACTCCTGCCAAGAAACAGGCTGCTCACATACAGATGCCAGAAGATCGTCGTCACTGCCTAATACAGAACAGTTAATCTCAACCATATCCTCCAGTCCTTCTTCCACAATAATTCTTCTATCGTAGTGTATCGCCACCTCTATGGCTGATAGAAGCTCTTCTTTATTGTGGGCCTTGCTTATTCCTATACTGGAACCCAAATTAGCTGGTTTTACAAACATCGGATACTTCAGTGCATTTTCAATATCTGAAACTATTTTATCTTTATTGCTTTCATATTCTTTTCGCAAGAACCAAGTATAATTCACGGTAGGCAATCCATTTGCTTTAAATATGTCTTTCATGATGATTTTATCCATTCCTACGGCAGAGCCGGTGACCCTACACCCTACATAAGGAATATTCGCCAGCTCAAAGAGTCCCTGCATGGTTCCGTCTTCCCCGTGCATTCCATGAAAAGCAGGGAAAATTGCATCAAGCTTTATATATTCAGCTTCTTTCTTAAAAAATCCAGTCTTTATGGGGTAAAAATATAAATATCCCATAGATGGAATCGGAGGAAGAAAGACTTTTTTCGCTCTTGAAAGTAAACCTCCAAGGTCTTTATAGTTTTTTATATCTAAAAGCTCTTCTCCTGTATACCAATCCCCTTCTTTGGTAACGAATATGGGTATGGGATCATATTTAGATTTATCCATATTCTCAATCACTTGAAGACCAGTAATGACTGAAACCTGGTGTTCCACAGTACGGCCACCAAACATAACGCCTACGGTTATTTTTGACATATATTCTCCTCCTTTACGACTTTAATCTATTTCGGATCTTTGACTTTTATTTTCTTGCATAAGCCTTAGTTTTCATTATAGTTATCAGGTAAGTCATTTTCAAATAAAACTACATCTCCAGATTTCACGATCTGCCCTAACATTTTTGTCGCTTCATCCAGATTCGCAGCAATACGGATGTTTTCTTCTTGGAAGCTACATTCCTTTAGTCCTTCCAAAATAGGCTTTGAACGCTTTTGCCCAATCAGTATTGCATAGTCACAGCATTCTGCTATTATTTTCCCTAGTTTTTTATTTTCTTCATATTCTATGGTTCCTAATTCAACCATTCCTGGTGTTATGATAATTTTTCTTCCATCAGAAAAATCCTTTATGGCTTCCAATGCTTCTTTTGCACCTGTTGGGTTGGAATTAAAAGCATCATCAATAACAGTGACCCCATTATTTGTAGGGATAAGTTCCAATCTGTGAGGCACAGGCTTTATCTTTGATATTCCTGATATGATCTGATCAGCAGAAAGATCAAGATGAAGTGCAACACAAACAGCTGCCAGTATATTGCTTATATTATGTTTTCCAAGCAGTGCCGTTTGGCATTCAAACTCAATACCATTTTGTCCCTTTATTGTGAATTTTAGACCTTGCCTTGAATTTTTTATCTCTTCTGCATAGATAAAGATATCCTGGTCTTCATTTGATATGCCATATAAATATTTCTTCTGCTTTGTTATTCTTGAGAAATCTAAACAAAACTTATTATCAGCATTGAATATAGCGATTCCATCTGCAGGCAGTCCCTCTATCAGCTCATATTTTGTGCTTGCAACATTTTCAATGAATTTAAATGTTTCTAAATGCTGAGGCCCTATTGAGGTAAGTATCCCTATAGATGGACTTGCAAGCTCTACCAGCTCCTTTATATCTCCCACATTCCTTGCTCCCATCTCGCATACAAAGACTTCATGTTCATCCTTTAAGCTTTCTCTGATTACCTTAGTAATTCCCATGGGTGTATTGTAGCTTTCAGGAGTCATAATGGTATTGTATTTTTCAGATAAAATAGTTTTTACAAAGTATTTTGTACTGGTTTTTCCGTAGCTGCCGGTGATGCCTATGACTTTTAGGTTTTTCATTGATTTTATTTTAGCTTTTGCTTCATTATAGTATCTCTTCTGTATTCTCATTTCTATAGGAAAGGCAATCATGGTTGCTAAAAGCATAAATACTGGAATCAATAAAATCATTATTATATTGATGAGGAAAACAGCTAGATCTCCAATTGGTGCAGCATAGAACACTGCAAAAAATATAGCTAATATAATGAGATCAATAGTAAAAAGTCGAATGGCTCTATGAGTGAAAGCCAGAGGTTTTTTCACTTTGCTGTCTGCTTTAAGATTTTTAAGGAAATTTTTTAAAAAAAGTGTATGATAGTTATGCTTTATCCAATTTTCATATTGACTAGGCTTATATCCTTCAAGCTGTGCCATATGAAGTTGATTTTTACTTGCCCTATAGGAAACATATGCAAATAGGACTAAAAATATATGATAAAAAATTGATCTCACTTTTAAACGCCCCCTAAAAACTGATCTGCAATCACATTAAAATCATGGAGCTTATCAAGATATGAAAAATGTCCTGCATCTTTAAAAACGATGAGTCCTGCATCAGGAATTTCCTTTTCCATGATCTTTCCAAAAGACACAGGAGTATCCTTATCATTTTCACCCCATATAAGCAATGTGGATGCTTTTATTTGTGGCAAATAGGGTCTTAAATCCTGATTCACTACTTTTACAAAGGTTTGTCTTAGGCTTCCTGCTTCTTTATAGTCTTTGGAGCCATATTTTTCATAAAACTTATCCAATTTTTCTTGCTTGCTTGTTCCTTTTGTGAAAAGTACAAATACTGCTTTCATGATTTTAAATTTACGCACCTTTAAATAATATTTCATTGTTCTTTGAGGTATCATACCTGCACTGTCCACCAGTATAACCTTGTCAACTCTTTCTGGATGCTTTGCAGAAAAAAGTATAGATACTCTTCCCCCAAAGGAATGGCCTATTAAAGAAGCTTTTTCTATACCAAGACAGTCAAATATTTTAAATAGCATTTCTTGATAATCATCCACATCCCAAGGAAAAGAAGGCTGATTTGATTCTCCAAAGCCAGGAAAATCTATTGCATAGACCTCGTATTTGGAAGACAAATAGTTAAAAACGGGCAGAAAACTGTCTGCTCTGCCTCCCCATCCGTGAAGCAAAAAGACTTTTTTGCCGCTTCCAGCTTTTTTATAAAAGATTTCAATATCATTTATTTTCAAAAACATCAATAATATCCTCTCATTCTAATCATTCTTGATTTATATATATGTAAAATTCATTATACTATATGGCTAATTATATTAAAATAAAAAAAACTTTTTCAGCTCTGCTTTCACTTTTATATTTATCATTTTCGTTTTATTATAGCATTTTTTGATAGATCAATGAAATACAAAAAAATATTGTGTGCTAAAATGAATACTTTAGCACACAATGT
>JAUQXG010000194.1 GCA_030834765.1 Lutispora sp. | reverse complement strand
AGATATTTAATAGGACCTAAAAACTTTGATAAATATGTATTTGTTTTGAGGATAGTTTTTGGTGCTGTTTTTCTAGGAATATCTATTGCAACAGGAATTGATTCTCTATTTTCATCTGAAAGACATATATTCACATCAGTTATTGGTTATTTCACCACATTGATCTCTGCATTAATGCAGGCATTTGTCTGGGTTACACTTGGCTTTGGCCTTTCAGAATATAAAGGAATTGAAATCAATGATGAAATGAATAAAAGTCAGGAGTGGAGTTTGAAGGATTTACCTCAGATTCCTAGTAAAAAAGCCCTTATTTCTCCTTCTGAGGCAATTGCAGGCATTGTATTCTCAACAATATTTATGTTGTTATTATATTCCGCACCACAGATTATTGGAATTTACATTGACAAAGGAAATAGCACATATGCTTCCATTACTTTATTTAATATAGCTGTTTTGAAAGGATACAATAATTTGATTTTGATAATGTTCATTGCTACAATCGGAAAAGAAGTATTGAAACTTATCAGCGGAAAATGGAATTTAAGACTTGCAATAGGACATTCTGTTTTAAATGTTTTATCTTTAATTATATTCTTGATGATTTTTTCTGACCTAAATGTTTGGAATGCTAATTTTGCTATTGAAATGAGTAAATATGTAAACTTAAGTAAGGTTTTTTATTGGGAACAACTTATAAATGGATTCTTGGTGTTCGTGATAATCATAAATATTATTGATATTGTTTCGGTTCTATATAAAGGAATAACATATAATTCACAAGGGAAAATTCCTATGAAATATAAATGATATTCATTGTTAAAGTCTTGAATTGACAGAGTTAGCAATGTTTGATATATTATTGATTAATAAAGTCTAAATAAATTGCAGATTAAACTCAGTATGGAGCTGAATTTTATTCATCCATCATGGGTTTATTATTTTGAGAAGGAGCTGAATAAAATGCATATGGCAGATGCTTTGATTTCACCTGCTGTGGGTGGAGCAATGTGGGCTGCAACTGGGGTTGTGGCAGTTTATTCAATTAAAAAGATACAGGATGACTTAGATGATAAGAAGGTTCCTCTGATGGGCGTGATGGGAGCCTTTGTTTTTGCAGCTCAAATGATTAATTTTGCTATACCAGCTACTGGTTCCAGTGGGCATATTGGCGGAGGCTTACTTCTTGCTATTTTGTTAGGCCCCTATGCAGGCTTTTTAGCGATGTCTTCTGTTTTATTAATACAAGCATTATTTTTTGGAGATGGAGGCTTACTAGCTTTTGGCTGTAATGTTTTCAATCTTGGATTTTATACTTGCTTTATTGCATATCCCTTTATTTATAAAAGACTTATAAATAAAGGAATAACAGCAAAGAGAATATTTACAGCTTCTATGATTTCGACTCTGATTGGACTTCAACTTGGAGCTTTCAGTGTTGTAATAGAGACCTTGCTGTCTGGTAAGACGGAGCTACCCTTCATAACCTTTGTAATGCTTATGCAGCCAATTCATCTTGCTATTGGATTTGTTGAGGGACTTGTTAGTGCTGCAGTTATAACTTTTGTTTGGAAAGAAAGACCAGAAATATTAGAAAACGCATCTATGGGGGTTGCTATAGGGAATGTTTCTATAAAGAAAGTATTTATTGGATTTGCAATAGCAGTTATACTTATTGGTGGAGTTTTTTCATTATTTGCCTCTTCTAATCCTGATGGGTTAGAATGGTCTATGTATAAAACTGCAGGTAAAACCGAATTAGAAGCCTCTACCAGAATACATGATATATTATCAACAATACAAAGCAAAACAGCATTTTTGCCTGATTATGACTTTAAAACAAATGAATCTGAAATAGTAACTTCGACAGATATTGGAACTAGTACTTCTGGATTAGTGGGAGGTGCATTGACACTTATTTTATTGGCTTTTATAGGGTTTGGGATAAATGTAATAAAAAGAAGAAACAAATTGAGTGTGAAGTAATTATAGTAAGTAGGAATTGATTTTATGGCAAGCATTATGAATTCATTATATAATATGAGACTTTTGGATGATTTATCTCAGAAAGATACATTTGTACATAGGTTGCATCCACTTGTAAAGTTATTGGCCACAGTTGTTTATTTGACTGTGGTTGTTTCCTTTGGAAGGTATGAAATAAGCAGCTTGTTGGTATTTTTATTTTATCCTGTGCTTATTTTTGCATTTGCTGAGATACCTGTTGTTCCAATATTAAAAAGACTATTCATTATAGAACCACTGATCATTGGTATAGGCATTTTAAATCCTATTTTTGATCACCAATTTATAACATTTTACGGAATTGAATTTTCAAGGGGATGGGTAACCCTTTTTTCCATCATAATAAAAAGTGGATTAACAGTAACTTCGGCACTTCTGTTAGTAGCAACTACTGGAATGGATAAACTGTCTGGAGCAATGAGAATGCTAAAGATACCAAGAATATTTATTATGCAGTTATTATTGACTTATAGATATATTACTGTAATGATGGAAGAGGTTGCAAGGACATTAAGAGCATATTCGCTTAGGGCGCCCAATCAGAAGGGAATACATAGAAGTGCATGGGGTTCTCTTGCTGGGCAACTTATACTTCGGACCTTTGATAGGGCTCAGCGCATTTATCAGTCTATGTGCCTGAGAGGATATACGGGAGAATACAATATCGGAAGGCAATCACCAATGAATTTATATGATTTACTATACTTAACAGTATGGTGTTTGTTTTTTATTATAGCTAGAATTTATAATATACCTTTTATTATAGGTTCATTCGTTACAGGAGGGATTTAGGTGAGTCATCATAAACTTGAAGTGAAAGATTTAAATTTTATGTATCCTGATGGTCACAAGGCTATAAATGGAATAAGCTTTTGTATACATCATGGTGAATCTGTAGGGATTGTAGGAGCAAATGGAGCAGGAAAGTCAACATTGTTGATGCTGATAATGGGTATTCTCTTTCCAACAAAAGGACAGGTTCTAATTGGTGATGTAAAAGTTACAAAAAGTACATTGCCTATGATTCGCCAAAGACTAGGAATGGTTTTTCAAGATCCTGATGATCAGCTTTTTATGACTACTGTATACGATGATGTAGCGTTTGGTCCCAGAAATTACAAGCTTGATGAAGATGAGGTTCATGAGCGGGTGATAGAAGCATTAGAATTGGTAGGAATAGCACATCTTAAAGATAGAGCTCCTTTTAAGTTGTCAGGTGGGGAAAAGAGAGTCGCTGCAATGGCTACAGTGCTTTCGATGCAGCCAGATGTATTGATTATGGATGAGCCTACCTCCAGTCTTGATCCTAAGTCTAGACGTAGAATTATGAATATTTTGAAAGGCTTTGATCATACAAAGATCATAACGAGTCATGATTTAGATATGATATTTGATATTTGTCACAGAGTTATTGTAATAAAAGATGGGGGAATAGCAGCGGATGGTATTACGTCCGAAATACTGAGTGACTCTAAATTAATGGATTTATGTGGTCTTGAGGTTCCACTTGCACTTCAAAACTGTCCATGCTGTAGAGCAAAAAAAAGTTAGCTGAATGAAGATTTAAGAATATGCTTCTTGTAATATAGAATATGTATTATAATGATTCTATAGAGTAAATTCTATAGACAAAAATGGAAAGGTGGGTATACATATGAAATCAAAAGTAGCTTTTTATCGTTGTGGGACTTGTGGAAATTTAGTAGAATTAGTTCATATTGGTGGCGGTGAGCTTGTGTGTTGTGGAAAACCAATGACAAAGCTTGAAGCAAACACTACAGATGCTTCTCAAGAAAAGCATGTACCTGTAGCAACAAGGAAAGATGGAGGAATTTTAGTTGAAGTTGGATCAGTTCCTCACCCTATGATAGAGGAACATTATATTCAATGGATTGCCATTGTTACAGATAATAGTATAGAAAGAATTTCTTTGATGCCAGGTCAAGAACCTAAAGCTATATTCTGTGATAAAGCAGATGCGGATGTATATGAATATTGTAATATTCATGGATTATGGAAGGCGGAAATTAAATAATATTTTCATAAAGCAGGATAAAGTAAATGGTAGTTGTAAGATAAAGTTTAGTACAGCTACCATTTTTATTTCTAAAAGGGAAGATGCTAACTATTACAGCAAATTCAAAACTGCTTAGCTTAGCAATTTCTTTTAATAAAAACATTGTTTAAATAAAAACAATATGATAAAATAAATCCATAACATATATATTTTAGAGGGGGATACTATGAGAAAAATTTTAACAATTTTATTGGCATTCACTTTAATACTTGCTATGCTAAGCGGCTGCGCAGCACCTGCTACAGCACCAACACCAGAACCTCAACCAACTACACCAACTGTACCAGCAGATGGCGCAGGAATGGTGAAGTTAGGTCTTGGACATATAACAAGTATAGAAAGTTCAACAGATCTTGGGAAAGATAAAGATGGTAAAGACGTTTTACCACTAGGTCAAGTAGAAACTGTAATGATTGCTGCAGGCTTTGACAAAGACGGCAAAGTTATTTCAGTAACGATTGATAATGCACAAACAAAAGTAAACTTTGATAAAGATCTTAAGCTTACTTCAGATATTAAAGCTGAACTAAAAACAAAGGTTGAGTTAGGTGCTGATTATGGCATGGTCAAAGGATCATCAATTAAAAAAGAATGGTTCCAACAAGCTGATGAGCTAGAAAAATGGATGGTTGGCAAAACTGTAGCTGAAATTAAAGCGATGAAAGTGAAAGCAACAGGGGCTCCAGATGAAGCTGAG
>JAUQXG010000193.1 GCA_030834765.1 Lutispora sp. | reverse complement strand
TTAAAAAAGCATTTTTAATATATTCTCATAAAAAAAGCCATATTAATTGCAAGTTATACTCTTGCACCTAATATGGCTTTTCTATCTATAAACCTTTACATATATATATCTGAAAATTCAACCCTTATACGCTCGATTCTTCCATTAGAATTGTAACTATTTACCTCTTTTTCAAGGACAAGTGACGGAAGTGTTTTCTCTGGTATCTCAATGGTAAAGTTACTGCCTTTGCCATATTGACTTTTTACAAAAATATTTCCCCCATGCATTTCTACAAGAGACTTCACAAGAGAAAGTCCTATTCCGCTGCCAGCTTGTTCCCTATCTATGGCCTTTCCAGCTTGAATGAATCGGTTAAAAATCAAGTCCAGCTTATCTTCAGGTATTCCTGTACCTGTATCAATGACAGAAATCTGTATAATGGCCGGCCCCTGCTCAATCTTTATTTTTATCTCCCCTCCTGGGCTCGTAAACTTTATAGAGTTCGATATCAGATTTAGCATGATTCTCTCAATCTTGTCAGGATCACAGGCAATGATCTTTTCACCTACCGTAGACTCAAAGGCAAACTTGATTCCTTTATCTTCGATATATTGGGATACGCTCATGGTTATACTTCTAACTACTGCAATGATGTCTACATTTGAAAGTTCAATATCCATATACCCAGAATCTAATTTTGTAACATCAATCAGATTGTTTACCAGGCGTAATACTCGATAACAGTTTTGTTTCATGATTCCTGTATATCTTTCAATTTCCACGAATTTATCCTTTTTTAACATACTCATCAGCTTTAAATTAAAAAGCTGCATGGCACCCATAATCACATTAAGAGGTGTCCTAATTTCATGGGAGATATTTGCAAAGAATTCTGTTTTGAGCATATTGAAATGAACTACTTCTTCAAGGACTCTTTCATTATCATCTATTTTTCTTTTAAGCTCATCTGCTTCTCGTAGTCTTTGTTCCATGTCCCTCAATTCAGTGATGTCCTTTACAATAATCATGACCTGATTTTTACGACTTGATTCTACTATAGATGCAGAAACCAGTAATGTTCTTATAAAACCATCTTTTCGTATTACTTGAAATTGCTCAAACTCAAATCCTATTCCATTTCTTAGATTTTCAGATAATAAGGAAAACTTAATCCTATTGGAATCATCTGAAAAAATCTTATTGGTAAATTCTTCGGAAACCGCTTCCTCCATGGTATAGCTTGTTATTTCTACCATCCTGTCATTACATAGGCTAACTTGAAAAAAAGGATAGCTGTCAATCATATCACATACACATAATCCTTCTGATATTCCCTCTATTATTGTCTTATATAACCCGTCTCCGTAGTCATAGATGTTCAATATCTATCACCCCTGTATAATTTAATTAAAATAAATAACACTTTTTATAATTCTATGAAACATCTGATATTCCTTCCCAATTTCAACTATTTCGCACTTTAAATAACTACATTTATCAACATTAATTACCATTTGTTTTTACAAAAAAAGACCTCTTTCGAGGTCTCTTCTTTGATAAATATTTAATTTTATCTCAATGAAAATATTCTATCCTTATATCTTTCAAGTACATTCATTAAAGGATATCCGATAATATAACATGCCATAGTTTGTCCCAAAGTCACCCAAAGCATTGAAGGGATTAAGGGCATACCATAAAGATAATGAAGTACATATCCTATCACTACTCCATTAATGAGGATAGGCGGAATAGGTACAAGCCATTTTCTCTTCATCTTATAGGAAAGATATGCTGCCACCAGTGTGGCTAAGCTTCCAAATATAATGTCGATTGGACCACCGCCGCCAAATATATTGGCGATAATGCACCCAACGAAAAGCCCAGGAATAGCGGCTGGTGTGAAAAATGGCAATACCGTCAAAGCTTCCGACACTCGAACTTGCAGTTGACCATAGCTTATGGGCGCCAATGCAATGGTGATGGTTGCATAGACAGCAGCAATAAGCGCAGCCTGCACCAAGAACACAGTTTTTTTCATTTTTTTATACCTCCATAGTTTTATTTTAAGTCAGGATGGTTTCGAACTGACTAACTGTATCATTATAATATTTAAAGTCTTTTCATGTCAAGAGAATCACTGTGCTCAAAGACATTGTACTTTACCAGTATTTTAACATATTACATCTTCCCTATTATTTTATATATTATTCTCTTAACTCAGCACAGTAAATGATATATGCTTAAATGAAGGAAAGCTGCTCATATTCTTTATTCCACGGAAGATGTTTCATAGATGAGATGATATGATATCTTTTGCATTCTTCTTTAAATACATCATAAAGTCTTTTCGATTTTGGGGAGGAGCAGCTATAGGTCTCTCCATAGACTTCTTCATATTTATCTCTTAACCAGGGGAAATTTTCATCAAGCTTTTTATAGTAATAATCTCTCTGCCTATCTCGCAGCGTCACACCAAAAGCTCCAATTATAAAAGAGGCACCGTTTTCCGAAGCTTTTTTTACGATAGCTTTTATGCTTTCTTCATCATCCTCAATAAAAGGCAGTATCGGCATCATTGTCACGCCTGTTATAATGCCAGCTGCGGATAATTCTTTCATAGCCTTTAATCTTCTTGTAGGAGAAGGGGCAAAGGGCTCAACCTTGGCCGACAGCACATCATCTACTGTAGTGATTGTAAATGCTACCGATGCATGAGTTCTGCTTATTTGCTGTAAAATTTCCTTATCTCTTAAAACCATATCACTTTTTGTAATCATATGTACCGGAAAACCAAAATCACTGATACATTTCAGGGCTTTTTCAGTAAGCTTATACTTTCCTTCCACAAAAGTATAGGGATCACTCATGGCACCTGTGCCTATGATTCCCTTTAGCCTTTTTTTAGAAAGCTCCTCTCGTAAAAGCTCTATTGCATTCACTTTTACCAACACATCTTCAAAATTGTCTATCCTATAGCATTGGCTCATAGAATCACAATATATACATCTATGCTCGCAGCCCCTGTATAGATTCATGGTATATTTTGCTCCAAACCAATACTCTGGATGTTCATTTGTTGACAATATGCTTTTTACTTCAATTTCTTTTATCATAACCAAACCTCGCATCATATCCTATTTTGTGAATCACATATCTCCGAGGAGTATCGTGACTGCTTTATGTAAAAGTTTTGGCGTATTATATAAAAGATCTTTTATATATACTCTCTCTGAAATTTTATGGAAATCCTTTCCCCAAGGACCGATATTTACTCCGGGCATAGAAATATTCTCAATCCTTTCAAATGGAATATCATATAATCTTCCAAAGTGAGGCATGTTATCTTTTATCACAGCACTGGTTCTTCTGCTGCCTTCAATGGAAGTATAACTCAAATCAGAAATTCCAGTAAAATATTTTTCCGTTTCATAATCTTCTCCAAGCTCTCGCCTTCCATAGTCTATTAGCTCATTTATCAATCCTGCTGCCTTAGGGACAGCGCTTTTCATCTTTGAATTCGTAACGCAAGGATAATACGGAGGAGCTATGCCAATCACTACTCGCGGTGACAAGTTATCAATGTAATGAAAAATAAATTCCGTAAGCTGTAAATTGCTCTCAAGCATATCCATCTGTCCCGAGGCCAACTTTGCATATATTTCTTTATATTTTTTCTCATAGCCTTCTAAAAAATCTTGCCCATAGCCGTTATACGCTTCGTCATATAATTCCTTGTAGGTTACTACCTTTACTTGCCAAGACAAATCGCCAATGGGCTTATTGGTAGCCTTTTTAAACAAATGATATCTCTCATTCATACTTTCAATTACAGAAGAAAAAGCTTGCTGTGAGACTTCTATTAAGTGTTTCATGATATCCTCAGGTTTCGAGGATAACGACAGCACACTTAAATATCCCCCTGCACCCAGTGGCATGGATACATCATAGTGTACTTTTCTATCTTTTATATATAACCAAGTAGGAGGAGGGGA
>JAUQXG010000192.1 GCA_030834765.1 Lutispora sp. | reverse complement strand
ATTTTGTTCTTCAAATTTAAATACATCTACTAAGCTGCCTGGAAGCAAATCTGTATCTCCAGATTCTTCTATTTTTATTCTTCTAAGCATCTGTCTTACGATAACTTCAATATGTTTATCAGCGATATCAACACCTTGAAGCCTATAAACTCTTTGAACTTCCATCAATAGATAAGATTGAACTCCTGCAACACCCTTAATCTTCAGTATGTCATGTGGATTTATTGAACCTTCTGTTATTTCATCTCCCGGCTCAATTTTTTGACCTTCAACTACTGACATTCTGGAGCCATAAGGTATCACATATGTTCTTTCTTCTCCTTCATCTGAAATTACACTAACTTCTTTTTTCTTTCTAGAATCCAGCAGCTTTACTATTCCTGATATTTCAGAAATAATTGCAAGTCCTTTAGGCTTTCTTGCTTCAAATAGCTCCTCGACTCTTGGAAGACCCTGTGTAATATCATCTCCCGCAACTCCACCGGTATGGAATGTTCTCATAGTAAGCTGTGTACCAGGTTCACCAATAGATTGGGCTGCTATGATTCCAACAGCTTCTCCTATGTCAACGTGAGTTCCTGTAGCTAGGTTCATACCATAACACTTTGCACATACTCCGTGAATAGCACGACAGCTAAGTACACTTCTTATCAGAACATTTTTCACGCCTGCTTTTACAATCTTGTTTGCCATCTCTTCTGAAATCATTTCATCATTTTTGACCATTATTTCTTTGGTCTCAGGATTTATAATATCCTCAAGAGCATATCTACCAATCAATCTATCAACAAGATTCTCAATTATTTCATTACCGTCTTTGATTTCTTTTACTCTTAATCCTTCTTCTGTACCACAATCCTCTTCTCTTACGATAACATCCTGACTTACATCAACAAGTCTTCTTGTAAGATAACCAGAGTCTGCGGTTCTTAGTGCTGTATCGGCTAGACCTTTACGAGCACCGTGAGTAGATGTAAAGAATTCTAAAACGTCAAGACCTTCACGGAAATTGGCTTTTATCGGAATTTCTATAATTCTACCTGATGTATCAGCCATAAGTCCTCTCATTCCGGCCAACTGTTTAATCTGATTGACACTACCTCTGGCTCCAGAGTTCGCCATCATATAAACAGGGTTTAGGTAATCAAGATTATCCATAAGAGCATCTTTTACTAAGTCTGTTGTTTTTGACCAGGTATCGATAACCTGCTCATATCTTTCATCATTGGATATAAGACCTCTTCTATACATCTTTTCGATTTTGTCAACCTTCTCGTCGGCAGAGGATAATAGCTCTTTCTTCTTCTCCGGTATCGACATATCCGTTACGCTTATTGTGATGGCGCCTTTTGTTGAGAAGGTAAAGCCTAGTCTTTTTATCTCATCAAGTGTAATAGCAGTCTTTGTTGTGCCATACTTTCTGAAACATTTATCGACGATTACTCCTAAAACCTTTTTATCTACAGGTATAAGCTGACCGTCTTTGTCCTTTGTATCTATCTCAAGTGTAAACATATCATCTTCTGTGATTCTATCAACAAACCCAATATCCTGTGGAATAGATTCATTGAATATAAATCTACCTACTGTATTTTCAAGTATTCTTGACTTAGGAACTCCATTTATGTCTTTTGTTATTCTTACTTTTATCTTTGCATGAAGTGAAACTTCACCAAGTTGATATGCCATAAGCATTTCATTAATATTAGTAAATACTTTGCCTTCGCCTTTTTGTCCTGGCACATATACAGTTAGATAATAAATACCCATAACCATATCTTGAGTCGGGCTGGCAACAGGTCGACCATCTTTTGGAGCAAGAATATTATTTGCTGCAAGCAT
The DNA here is from genome assembly GCA_030834765.1 of Lutispora sp. Classification (GTDB taxonomy): domain Bacteria; phylum Bacillota; class Clostridia; order Lutisporales; family Lutisporaceae; genus JAUQXG01. Next base: position 1,326 of record JAUQXG010000192.1, on the reverse strand, counting down.
TAAAAATCTTGCTTCAGCCTGAGCCTCAACGGACAATGGAACGTGCACTGCCATTTGATCGCCATCAAAGTCTGCATTATAAGCAGTACATACCATTGGATGAAGCTTTAAAGCTCTACCTTCAACAAGTATAGGTTCAAATGCTTGAATACCTAGTCTATGCAGCGTAGGTGCACGGTTTAGCAATACTGGATGTTCTTTGATTACCTCTTCAAGGACATCCCATACCTCACCTTTTACTCTCTCAACCATTCTCTTTGCACTTTTTATATTGTGTGCTAGACCATCATTCACAAGCTTTTTCATTACAAAAGGCTTAAAAAGCTCCAATGCCATTTCTTTTGGCAATCCACATTGGAAAAGCTTTAAATCTGGCCCTACAACGATAACTGATCTTCCTGAATAGTCAACACGTTTCCCAAGCAAGTTCTGTCTAAATCTTCCTTGCTTCCCTTTTAACATGTCGCTTAATGATTTTAGAGGTCTATTCCCAGGACCAGTTACTGGCCTTCCTCTTCTACCATTATCTATTAGCGCATCAACTGCTTCCTGAAGCATTCTCTTTTCATTTCTGACAATGATATCAGGTGCACCTAAATCTAATAGCCTTTTCAATCTATTATTTCTATTGATTACTCTTCTGTATAAATCATTTAGATCAGAAGTGGCAAATCTTCCGCCATCAAGCTGTACCATTGGTCTTAAATCAGGTGGAATACACGGTATCGCTTCTAATATCATCCACTCAGGATTATTGCCAGAAGTCCTAAATGCCTCCACTACTTCAAGCCTTCTAACCGTTCTAAGTCTTTTTTGCCCTGTACTTTCTTTCAAATCATCTCTTAGTTCTTTTGAAAGCTCCTCGAGATTAATATCAGAAAGAATTTCTTTTATCGCCTCTGCGCCCATGCCAGCTCTGAATCTAGCACCATACTTTTCCCAATTCTCTCGGAATTCTTTTTCTGAGAGAAGTTGTTTCTTTGATAATGTAGTATCTCCAGGATCAACTACAATATAATTGGCAAAATATAACACTTTTTCTAAAGATCTTGGTGACATATCAAGAAGTAATCCCATTCTGCTAGGTATTCCCTTGAAATACCATATATGAGATACTGGAGCTGCCAATTCGATATGCCCCATTCTCTCTCTTCTTACCTTTGCTTTCGTTACTTCAACTCCACATCTATCACAAACGATGCCTTTGTATCTTATTCTCTTATACTTTCCGCAGTGGCATTCCCAGTCCTTTGTGGGTCCAAATATCTTTTCGCAGAACAATCCTTCCTTTTCAGGCTTTAAAGTTCTATAATTAATCGTCTCTGG
>JAUQXG010000191.1 GCA_030834765.1 Lutispora sp. | reverse complement strand
TTTTTTTGTATATACCATTTTTAATAATCGATATGGTAGTTGCTAGTACTCTAATGTCAATGGGCATGATGATGCTTCCTCCTGTCATGATTTCTATGCCGTTTAAAATATTATTATTTGTTATGGTTGATGGCTGGAATTTAATTATAAAGTCATTAATACTAGGTTTTATGTGATGAGGTGGAATTATGGGAGAAGATTTAATAATTGACATAGCAAAGCAAGCCATTACTGTGACAATCATGCTGTCTGCACCTGTTTTGGGACTAGGTTTATTAGTTGGATTGATTGTAAGCATTATTCAGGCAACAACACAAATACAAGAGCAAACTTTGTCTTTTGTACCCAAGATACTTACTATATTTATTGCATTGCTAATATTCGGCCCATGGATGATGCGAGTAATGACAGATTTTACAATTAACTTATATGAAAATATATATTTATATATACGGTAAGTGTTATGGAACAATTTAATATTTTATTAGTGGATAAGTTTGTTATATTTTTTCTTGTATTTGTCAGAATGACATCTTTATTTGTTGTAGCACCAGTATTTGGTAGGCAAGATACGCCCACATATTTGAAGATTGGTCTATCTTTTTTCTGTTCATTAATTGTATTACCGTTGCTAGGAGAGGTTAAGGTAGATTATAACGATGTGTTTTCATATACAGCATTAGTTGGGAAGGAATTCGCTATTGGAATCATATTAGGCTATATTAGCTTTTTGGTTTTTTCTGCACTTTATACTGCTGGCCAGATTATAGATATACAAATTGGGTTTGGAATGGTAAATTTATTGGATCCTATAAATGACATTCAAGTTCCGCTGACAAGTAACTTTTTATATATATTGACAACAATCCTATTTTTAATGATGGATGGTCATCATATATTGTTAAGTGCTGTCTATAAAAGTTTCAACATTTTGCCCATCGGAAACTTTATGCTAAGCGAAGCACTGATGCAAAATGTTGTTTCGATATTTTGTGATGTTTTCATTATTGGATTTAAAATCAGTGCCCCTGTTTTAGCTGCTTGCTTACTTGCAGAAATGGGGCTGGGTATATTGGCTAGGACAGTGCCACAAATGAATGTTTTTGTAATAGGAATGCCTTTAAAGGTAGCTGTTGGCTTATTGACCTTACTTTTTATGATGCCAGTTTTTGTCAGAGTATTAAGTATTACTTTTGATAAAATGTATAGCTTCATCTATATTATTCTTCAGAATATGGCTAAAGGATGATCATATTGCAGAATTTTTATATTAATCTTCAATTGTTCTCAGAAGAAAAGACAGAGAAAGCTACACCTAAAAGGAAACAAGAATCAAGAGAAAAAGGGCAAGTTGCAAAAAGCAGAGAGCTCATTTCTGCCATATTGCTGTTGCTAATGTTTTGGGGAATCAAAGTTTTTATACCATATATTATGAATGAACTAATCTTAATGTCAAAAAGAATGCTGTCTTTATCCAATATACAGGGTGACAATTTATATACAATAAAAAGTTTAATGAACCTGTTTGTTTATTGTGCAATTGTATTTTTAAAGATATGTGCGCCCTTGCTTCTTATTGGTTTAGCCGCAAGCTTGATAAGCAATTACTTACAAGTTGGTTTTTTATTTACATTAAAACCTTTAATGCCTAAACTAAATAAATTAAATCCTCTTGAAGGAGCGAAACGGATTTTTTCTAAGCATGCATTAGTTGAGTTTTTTAAATCCAATATTAAAATTTTTATAATTGGCTATCTTGTATATTCGTATTTGAGGAAAAATTATTATTCAATACCTGATTTAATATCTATGAGTGTTGAAAACACAGCTGCTTTTATAGGAAATGCAATTGTTAATATTGGGTTTAGAGCAGGTTTCGCATTTTTAATTTTATCTATATTTGATTATGCATTTCAAATTTGGGATTTTGCAAAGAACCAGAAAATGTCTAAACAAGAAATAAAAGAGGAATATAAGCAAACTGAGGGAAACCCTCAGATAAAGTCAAAAATAAAAGAAAAACAAAGACAGTTATCACTTAGAAGAATGATGGCCGAAGTGCCTAAAGCAGATGTAATTATAACAAATCCTACACATTATGCAGTTGCAATAAAATATGATACTTTAGTATCAGAAGCTCCGCTAGTTTTAGCGAAAGGAAAAGATTTAATAGCACAAAAAATAAAAGAGTCTGCAAAGGAAAACAAAGTAATAATAGTTGAAAACAAGCCGTTAGCTCAGGCTTTATATAAAAGCGTTGAGATTGGACAAAGTATACCTATAGAGCTATATAAAGCTGTTGCTGAAGTTCTTGCTTTTGTATATAGTATGAAAAGTCGATGAGGAGAATTATTATGTTTAAATTCGGTGACATCATAGTAGCACTTGCAGTAATAGGTATAGTGCTCTTAATTATAATACCTCTTCCTACATTCTTATTGGATATATTGCTTACGATAAATATATCATTATCATTGGTAATACTTTTAATTTCAATGTACACTAAAGAGGCCTTAGAATTTTCTGTTTTCCCCTCGCTATTGCTTGTTACTACATTATTTCGATTGTCATTGAATATATCTACCACTAGGCTAATACTTGGCAATGGTGATGGCGGAAAAGTAGTAGAAGCTTTCGGAAGTTTTGTAACAGGAAATAACCCTATCGTAGGAGTCATTATATTTGTTATTATAGTAGTTATACAGTTTATGGTTATAACAAAGGGTGCTGAAAGAGTTGCCGAAGTTACTGCTAGATTTACATTAGATGCAATGCCTGGAAAACAAATGGCGATAGATGCTGATTTAAATTCTGGGTTGGTAAGTGAGGCAGATGCAAAAGAAAGAAGAAGAAAGATACAAAGAGAAGCAGATTTTTATGGAGCAATGGATGGGGCCAGTAAATTTGTGAAAGGTGATGCAATAGCAGGTATTATTATTACCATAATAAATATTTCAGCAGGCTTTGTCATTGGAATTATGCAGCTGGGATATACTATGCAAGAGGCAGCTAGCAGGTTTACTATATTGACTATAGGAGATGGACTTGTAAGCCAGGTACCTGCTTTATTAATTTCTACAGCAATGGCTATTATAGTAACAAGAGCAGCATCTGATTCAAATTTAGGAACTGATTTGATTAATCAATTGTTTGCACAACCTCGGGTTTTGTATTTAGCTTCTGGAGTATTATTTGTACTTGCTTTTACAGGTCTTCCACCTGTGCCAAATATTTTACTTGCATGTTTTCTTAGCTTTATGGGCTATTCACTGCAAAAGACTATTAAAGAAACTAGGATGGAAGAAGAAGTGAAGGCTCAAGATATAGAGGTAGAAGAAATCAGAAAACCAGAAAATGTTATGACACTTCTTCAAGTTGATCCAATTGAATTGGAATTTGGATATGGCATTATTCCATTAGCTGATATAAATCAAGGCGGAGACCTATTAGATAGAGTTGTCATGATTAGAAGACAATGTGCCCTTGAGCTTGGAATGATAGTCCCCATCATTAGACTAAGAGATAATATACAATTAAAGCCCAATCAATATGTTATTAAAATTAAGGGAACCGAAGTATCCGATGGAGAAATAGTATTTGATAATTATTTGGCGATGAATCCTGGAACTGCTGAAGGCGAATTAGATGGTATAAAAACCATTGAGCCGGCATTTGGATTGCCAGCAATTTGGATTAATGGCAGTCAAAAAGAAAGAGCAGAAATGATGGGTTACACAGTAGTAGATCCGCCATCAATTATTGCCACTCATTTGACAGAAATAATAAAGTCTTACTCTCATGAACTACTAGGTAGGCAAGATGTTCAGAAGTTAATTGATAATGTTAAGGAAACTTATCCGGCTTTAGTAGAAGATGTTTTACCTAAGACTTTAACATTAGGTGAGGTACAAAAAGTTTTATGCAATTTGTTAAAAGAGAGTATTTCTATTAGAGATATGGTGACTATACTTGAAACTTTGGCTGATTATGGGAATATGACAAAAGATGCTGATATGCTTACTGAATATGTGAGGCAGTCACTTAAAAGAAGCATTACAAAAAGGTTTATAAATGGAAAAAAAGTAAAAGTAATAACACTTGACATGAAAGTGGAGCAGATAATTATGGATTCGGTGCAACAAAATGAATATGGATCATTTTTATCCATAGATCCTAATATTGCACAAAATATAATCAATAATTTACTAAAAGAACTTCAAAAACTGACTTCTATAGGAGAACAGCCTATTTTACTTACATCTCCAGTAGTAAGGTTATATTTTAAAAGACTCACCGAACAGGTGGCTCCATCATTAATTGTTCTATCATATAACGAATTAGATACATCGGTTGAAGTACAATCTGTAGGGATGGTGATTGCTTAATGAAGGTAAAAAGGTATATTGGTGAGAACTCTCAAGATGCCATTCAAAAAGTTAAACTAGATCTTGGAAGAGATGCAATCATATTAAGTACAAGAAAAATCAGAAGAAAAGGATTATTAGGCTTTTTCATGAAGCCATTAGTTGAAGTTGTTGCTACTATCGACATAGATAATAGCAAAGAGTATCCACCTAATACAAAAAAACGAAATGATATTGAAGATGTCAGACCATTGCAACTACAGAACGAGTTTAACAATGAGTTTCTTAAATCTTTAGATGCTATTCGAAGTTCAGAAGATACTGCTATTAAAAATGAAGTGAATCAAATAAAAAATATGGTATCTAAAATGTATGAATCAATTAGCAATGAAAAACTTGATGGAAGGTTATCAGAAATTTCAAACGAATTGATAAAGAGATTGGAAGATAGTGATATTAGTAGAACTATAGTAGAAGAGATAAAAAAAGAATTGGTAGAAAAAGAAGAAATAAACCATAGTCAAGATGAAGAAGCCATCAAGAAACAAATTAGCGCAATTTTACAAAGATATATTGTCGTCACGAAAGAAGATATGAATGATAAAAAAGAACAAAAAATTATTATGTTCGTGGGTCCAACAGGAGTGGGAAAAACAACCACACTAGCCAAGCTAGCTGCTGATATGGTTTTAAATGAAAAGAAAAATGTTGGCGTTATAACGTCTGATACTTATAGAATATCTGCAGTAGAACAATTGAAAACTTATTGTGAAATAATAGGTGTTCCTTTATCAATTGTTTATTCTCCTAATGAGTTTTCAGATGTAATCAATAACTATCACAATAAAGATATAATATTAGTAGACACAGCTGGCAGAAGCCATAAAGATAAATATCAATTATTAGAATTAAAATCTTTAATTAGCGCGAATTTCGATTATGATATTTATTTAGTTATGAGCGCTACTACAAAATATTCTGATTGTATGGAAATTGTAAACAGTTATAGTTTTTTGAATGACTATAAATTGATTTTTACAAAGCTTGATGAGACGTCCTCTTATGGTACTATATTGAATGTTTCTCATATTTCAAAAAAGGAGCTTTGCTATTTCACGACAGGACAAAGTGTGCCTGATGATATAGAAAAAGCTGACAGTACCAAAATTATTAAATGTATTTTGGGAGAGAGACTATATGAAAGATCAAGCTGATAAACTTAGGAAAATAATTAGCGAAATCAATGAGTTGGAGTTAGAAGAAGATCAATATAAGAATATACTGACACATAAATCATCTAGGGTTATTACTATTACTAGCGGCAAAGGTGGTGTAGGTAAAACCAACTTTACAATTAATATTGGCATAGTTTTAGCTGAAATGGGATATAAAGTAGTCATTATTGATGCAGACTTAGGACTTTCAAATGTTGATGTAGTATTAGGCAAAACAGCTAAATTTAATTTATCTGATGTGATAAAATATAAGAAAGGTATACTTGATATTATTGAAGAAGGCCCATCAGGAATAAAGTTTATTTCTGGCGGGTCAGGTATGCAGGAATTAATAAAATTAGATAAAAAACAACTTATAGACTTATTAACTGAGTTAGGAAAATTAGATGAGACTGCTGACATCATTTTAATCGATACAGGTGCAGGACTTTCAGATAACGTTATGAGCTTTGTGCATGCAGCAAAGGAAGTTATAATAGTCACAACTCCTGAACCAACAGCAATAACAGATGCCTATGCATTGATAAAAACCATATCTTATAAGGATAAAAATAAAAACTTAAAATTAGTTGTGAACAGAGCTGAAGATATTGAAGAAGCGTATAATGTATTGGACAAATTAAACCTTGTAACTGAAAGATTTCTTGGATTAAAACTCGAAAAACTTGGATTTATACTAAATGACAGCAATGTTACAAAGGCAGTAAAACGACAGGAACCCTTTGTAATAAGTTATAGGAAATGCGAAGCTTCTAAAAATATACACGATATTGCAAAAACCTTAGTGAATAACTCCCAATTTAATCAAACACAATCTTTGGGTATAAAAATGTTTTTCAATAAATTTGCAAGAATGTTTAATAGCTAATTTATGGGGGTTAATAGAAATGACTACAGTAAAGCTAAATGCAAGTATAGGTGATAAAGTCGAGCTAAGTTTTAGGACAAAATACATTAAGAAGCGATTTTTATCTAAGATCATTAATATTGTAGGTGATAATCGTATTGATTTAATGATACCAGATGAGGTGCTTGATTCATCTCATATTGCAAAAGATGCTATCATTGATGTTGTTATTGTAAAGGAAGATGCGGTATTTAAATTTTCGGTTATCGTATTGGGAAAAATAAGTGATAATATTACAGGATTAAGAGTTCAAATAAATTCAGCTATAAATAAGATTCAAAGAAGAGATTTTTATCGATTAGGTATAATAAATAATTTTCATGGAAGAGTAGTTGAAGATATAAAAGCATATAAATTTGGTGAAGTTTTCGCAGGAAATATAATGGATATAAGCGGAGGCGGCGCATTGATCCATATAAATAAGGATTTACACTTAGATATAATGATAGAATTATCATTTAAAATAAAAAATGAGCAAGAGATGATACTCTTTGGGGTAGTGACCAGAAAGTCAATAATAAATGTTCCAAAATACAATTTTGAA
>JAUQXG010000190.1 GCA_030834765.1 Lutispora sp. | reverse complement strand
AGTCTTGGCCTTTCTGAAAAAATATTATACTGAATATATCAAGTGTCATTTTTATTGTTACTAAAGAGAATGTTATAAGTGATATAATAAAAAACAGTACTGAATATTTTTGAAAATTATCTATAAAGCTTGAGTTGTAAAACAACTTATATAAATATATTCCACAAACTAAAAAAACTACCAGAATCGGCAGTTTAAAATTTCTCATTATAATCTTATATGGCTTTGATTTTCTGAATGACTCAAACATTTTATGCGCTGATTTTTTGAGTGATTTCAATACTTTCGTCACTTTTACCTCCATTTCACTAAATATGTTCATAAGCTGTAATCTCCAAATGGTGGTCTAAATAATGTAGTTCTCTTTCCTGTTATCAATTCTATTTTTTTGTTAGTAGATTCTAGCTCCTCTTTGATTTTTTCCTCGCTTAAGGTTGTCATTTTAGGATGGGATGATGAATGATTTTGAACTTCGTGCCCATCTTCACTTATTCTTTTTACCATATCAGGATATTTATCTACCCAAAAGCCAACTAAAAAAAAGGTTGATTTTATATTGTACTTTTTTAATATTTCTAATAGGTCTTCTGTATAATTTGCCCCCCATGCAGCATCAAAACTTATTGCTATTTTTTTTTCTTCAGTGTCTACACAGTATACCGGAAGCTCTCTAGATTTGTTCTTAAATGCATCTAGTGCACTACTATTTATCCCTATTGTATATATAACGGATGCAAATATAATAAGCATTACTGCTAGAATATTTTTTAGCTTTTGTCTATGTACCACTATAATCTTCATGATACCCCTCCATAATGTATTTTGTATTAATTTATTCAAAGGACAAAAATATAAGACCTTTAATTTCCATTTAAGAGGTCTTATATTTAATCATAATAGATTTCTGTGATTACTCCTTATATCCTTAGCTCTTTTTCTGATAGCTTACTTTACTAATATTAGTTTCTTTCATGCCTAGTACAATAATAACATCAGATTTCCATTTGTATTTTTTATATTCACTTTTCTAAATTTCTACTCTTAATGATTTACTCATTGTTTGCATCTTATTATCTAGCTTATTGTAGCGGAATCATCCCCTTTATAATTCATTAACAATTTTCCATATTTCATAATAATAAAATTAATTTCACTTACCTTACTGTCCCACCCCTACAGCTGTATTAAGGTATAACCCACTTACACACCTGGGAATTTACCTACTTGCCTTTGTGTTTGTTAACTGTTTTTTCATACTCTGTCAGTACAATATCCAGCATCTGACTAGCTGCTACAACTTCAGGATCAAGAAGATTATCACTATTTTCTGTCAAATTGTGCATAATTTTTCTTAACTCTTCTATTTTCCCAGCAAGTTCAACCAAATCAAACATATAATCCCTCCTTTTGTGAGATAGTATATCAAAGGAAAGATTTATAAAAGTTACTAATTTGTCGAATTAAAGACATAACTTCTTAACGCAATATGAAAATATGTATTTATAGCTCTCGCAGCTCTATTTCCACATAAACATTAATGACAGTTACAGTCAATCAATATGCTTGTATTGTTAATCTCTGATCTTATTTTCTTTATGCTTAGCTACCATATGTTTATCTCAATAAAAGACAGTTGAAAAAGTAGGTTTTCTTACTTAACCGACTGTGCTAGTAATATATAATAAAAATCGCTTCGGTAAATTCCGTTGCGATTTCTCATAATTCTCACCATATTAAATATAGCACTTATAGTTATCATTACCCAAAATCAATAATTACTACCATATCCCCTAGGCCTTCTCCTCAATCTGTTCCTTACTAATATATCTAATAAATATTGTGTGAATATAACATTTTATGGCTCATATTCGTCTATACTTATAGCAACTATAAATTTAAGGTGGTTTTGAATATGGCAACATTTCTTCATCTAATTGCAAATATAATGAATTATTTACATGATACAATAATAAACATTTGTAACAATATAGGACTAAGCTACACAGATAAAAGTTTACATTTTTGGGTATTCGGCTTTATAGGTATAGTCATATTTTTTATATCTGACTTAGTATTTAAATGGCTATCAAAATTAAGCATTTCAATAGTATCATTCATCTATACTTTAACTGTCCTTATTGTGTTAGCCTTTAGCCTTGAAATTGCTCAGAAGGTAACATCTAGGGGGAATATGCAGCTTAGCGATATAGTATATGGAATATGGGGATTCATTGTGATTTTTGCTATATATGTATCTATTAAAATTTTATTTATTTTTTTCGTTAAGCAGTATAATAAATATTATAGAAAAAATTAATACCCCTCTCATTTATATAATTAAATCATTTCATCTTTGAAATACGATATAAAAATACCGTAAAATTCACTTTCTTTGAATAATACGGTATTTTTTAAATTATTCCATTTTAGTATTAGTTATGTTTAACATAAATATTACGCCGTAAGAATAATGGGCTCATTATCCATAACAACCACAGTATGCTCGAATTGTGCAACTATACTTTTATCAGGTGTCTTTAATGTCCATCCGTCTCTACCTTCAATAACATATTCCGCTCCCGTTGAAACAAAGGTTTCTATTGCTAATACAAGTCCTGATTTTAGTATTTGGTTATCCCGCGTATCAAAATAATTTAATATATAGGAGGGTTCTTCATGTAATCTTCTACCTATACCATGACCACCTAAGTTTTTTATGACTGTGTATCCCTTACTCTTTGCTTCATTATATATCGCTTTCCCAATCTGGTTAATTTTTATACCAGTTCTTGCTTTATCAATGCCCTTTAATAGAGCATTCTTCGAACATTCACATAATGCATTTTTCAACCTATCGGAAGCATTTATAACAATAGATGCTCCTGTATCAGCAAAATAACCATTTAACTCTGCTGATACATCTATATTTACTATATCACCCTGTTTGATGATTCTTTCGCTCGGTATTCCATGTGCAACTTCGTCATTAATACTGATGCAAGTATAGCCAGGAAAATTATACTCATACTTCGGAGCAGATCTTGCACCAAAACTTGAGAGGACTTTCCTACCAACTTTATCAAG
>JAUQXG010000189.1 GCA_030834765.1 Lutispora sp. | reverse complement strand
TTATGTGATGATAATCAAAACGAAGGCTATTTCCCCATGATTCTATCATAATTCATTCATTTTCTCAAATGGATGGTCATATCTCATCCTAAAATTAAAAGTAATTTTTATATCTGCCTATGAGGAAAGGAGCATTCCTTAAATGATTATATTCATTTAGGGAATGCTCCTTTTGTTGTAATGAACCATGATTTTTAAATCATAAAAACACTTTACTTTACTTTTATCAAAGTCCTGCTATATCATCTTTTATTCAAACACAGCTTTTACATTCTTTAGCTCCTGCTGAATGAGTATACCTTGGGGACAGTGTGTTTCACACTTGCCGCATTCTGCACAGCTTGAAGCCCTTTGCTCTACCGTAAGCCTCTTATACATCTCTTCTTTGCCAAATATATGATAGTTATTGTAAAAATTAAAACAGGAAGGGATATTCACACCAGCAGGGCAAGGCATACAATAGTTGCAGCCTGTGCAATTTACTTTAGTTTTTTGTTTAAAAGCAGTTTTAACTTGGTTAACGATAGTTTCTTCTTGTTTTGTTAAAGAATCCTCTTTGGCTTCGCCGGCTACCTTGAGATTTTCTATAAGCTGCTCCATGGTGTTCATGCCACTTAGTACCACGGATACTTCAGGATGATTCCATACCCATCTTAGTGCCCACTCAGCTGGAGTCCTTTTCACCTCTGCCTGATCAAAGATATTTTGAACATCATCGGGAAGTTTACCTGCAAGCTTACCTCCTCTAAGGGGTTCCATAATGGCAATACCTAAGTCCTTCTTTGCAGCATACTTCAACCCTTCTAATCCAGCTTGAAAATCCTCATCTAAATAATTATACTGTATCTGGCAAAAGGACCAATCATAGTAATCCACTATTTCATTAAAATATTCATGCTTCTCATGGAAGGAAAAGCCCGCATGCTTAATTCTCCCATCTTTAATGGCTTGATCTAAAAACTCAGAAATTCCGGATTTTTTTACACTTTCCCACACTGTACGATTCAAAGAATGTACCAGATAAAAGTCAATTGTTTTTATCTGTAGTCTTTCTAACTGTTCATTTAAATATCTATCCATATCTTCCCTTGTTTTTATCAACCAGCTGGGAAGCTTCGTAGCTATTTTTACCTTCTCTCTATATCCATCCTTTAAAGCTTTCGCTACTAAAGGTTCACTTTCTCCACCTTTTCCCATCCCCGTGCCATGGTAAGGGTATGCAGTGTCTATGTAATTTACCCCTTTATCTATTGCATAACGAATCAGTTTTATTGCCTCTTTTTCATCAATTTTAGATGGATCTCCTCCAGGAAGAAGCGGAAGTCTCATACATCCAAATCCAAGAGCTGAAACCATTTCATTTGTCTTACCAAATCTTCTGTATAACATATTATCCTCCTTCTACTGATTAAAGCTATTATTTTATTTCATGGATATCTCGACAGGCAAATCGACTCCCCATCTCAAAGGCTTTCTGACAATCTTGAGGAAAAACTTCTTTTCGCCTCTTTGCTTTCTCTGCTTCATTAAAAGCAGATGATTCATATTTGGAATAATCGTCAAATTGATAGGTATCTGTGACAAATAATGACTCTGATGCTCCAAAGATTCTTTTCATTGTCATTTCCATGCCTTTGAAATTCTGTTCATATCCCACCTTTTCTAAATAATCCTCATTCACATTCATGGTGTAAATAAGCCCTGTTGGCATTTTCTTCTTAAAGAGACTAGAA
>JAUQXG010000188.1 GCA_030834765.1 Lutispora sp. | reverse complement strand
ACATTGTTGGAAGAATGCCCTGGGATGTTTTAACAAGTATAGACTTTTCTATGAAATTTCTGCCAGCAAGCGTGACTTCATCATGATGTGGTTGAGGCAAATCATAGTACACAGATATCATTGGACTAAAGGGGGAAGCCTGTTTACATACAATACCTTTTCTTCCAATCAACCTTTTATCATTTAAATCAGATTTACCATTATCTTTTATTAATATGCCATAATTATGATGTGTTTTATTAAACCATGCATTTAGAATTTTAGTTATATCCCATTCATACCACCCTATGCCTCCAATACTTGTAGTTGATCCCACAAGAAATGAATCAAAGGAAGGGCTGCTATTCCATGTTACTTCATGTTCATTCCATGGAGAAGTAATTGCATAGGGTGTAAACTTACCGATTACACTGGGGTTATGTGCATAGTCAACATATAGCTTTAATATGGCACACGTGATAATGGCATCCTTTGGAATAGAATAAATGTCAAACTTTAATAAAGTTCGATAGAATGTTTTACAATTTTTTTTCCCAATACAGTTAAACATATTATGATCAAAATTTGTATTAGAACCATACGAGCTTATATAAGTATCTGCATTTGAGTAAAGTGAGGCTACCTGTGTCAAGAATTCCACCCCTCCTTTATGATTCACTTTTTCCACATTGCACATTTTATACTAACATTATATTAAAGGATTTTTCTAATGTTCCTCTTCTAGGTTATTCGCAAACATGCTGATTTTATCATGTTCAAATACTCATATCTTTTCTATTATGAATAACTGTCTACCAGTCTCAATTTAAGGAATAGCTTCGATATAAAATATATGCAGACTCCTCATCCAGCTTATCAAAAATACAGATTGATCTTTTTATTTCTTTTACAGCTTGTTGCACAAAACCATATTTGTTATATAATTTTGCTAAAGCCATGAGAACCTCATCATTTTCTATGCAGTTAAACAATTCTAAAGCCTTTTCAAACAATTCAAATTCTCCCGTACAAAGAATTGCATCCAATGTATCAACAATTAAAATCAAATATTCTTTTGACTCTTCTATATCATTGCTTAGAATCTCTTTTTCTTTTGATTGAAGTATGTTTCCTAAAGTTAAAAACAGTTTATATATTTTTTCATAGTTATCTATTTGCCCTATATGATCTAATATCTGCTCTCCTGCTTCAAATTTTTCTAAAATATAATAGCATAGCAACAGCATAGTCTGACTATTTAAGTAATATTTATTTGCCCTATCTACTTTTTCAAATTCCCTACTTGCTTCTTCATACATTTTTAAGTTATACATACATTTAGCTCTCAAAAAAAGTAATTCAGGCATATTCACATTTAACTTTAATGCTGCATTCATATATGCCAATGAAAGCTCATACTTCCTTTCTAAAAAAAGTATATCTGCTATCATGGCATAACTATCTCCACTATTGGGAGAAAAGTACTGCTCCAAATGTTGCTTTATATCTTCTGGCTTGCTGTATATCTTTGTAATGATGCTGCCTATTCCATATACTGCATCATAAAAATCGTTTTTTAATAGAATTGCCTGGTTATAAGACTTCAAGGCTTCTTCTAAGTCACCCATCTGATGTAATACAGATCCTAATGCATAATAAGCCCGATAAGTTCCTACCCCTATGATAAAATTAAGCATGGAAGGGGGTTCTCCTAAGTCCAGGCATCTTTGAAAGCTCTTCATGGCTTTTATATAATTACCTGACTTATGGTAAATTCCACCTCTTATAAATTCTGCATCCGTATATTGTGGATAATAAGATAACGCATCTTCAATATATTTTAAAGCATCACTGAATCTGCCTAACCCTTGATAAGCCATAATGATCCTTATCATAAGCTTTGGAACATAAACATCTTGAATATTACATCTTTGGTAGGCTGAAAGAAAGTACTCCAATGCCTTATCATAGTTACTTAAAGCAAAATACTCATTTCCCATGCAAAATAAAAAATATGGATTTTCCGGGGCATCTTTTATTTGTTCCTCAAGAATTCTCATATTGCGCTCTCTTTTGTTTTGATCTTTCACAAAATCATTTAAATAGCCATAATGATAGATTGTAATATCGCTGGTCCTCATCCTAACTTGTGGATTTTGTGTCATAATTGATTCATGTATTCTGCCCTGATATCTAAACTCTGGCCAATTTCTGAATAGCCGCAGATTCACATTCATAATTTTATCACTACCCACTCTATCGCCTACATAGCAAATGGTATTAAAAATATAGATGTCACCAGCATCTTCACTATTTATCAGTTCACTAAGCTTTTGAGCATCTTTCACTTCAAGCTCATCATCTCCATCTAAAATCAGAATCCAATCTCCCGTAGCTTTATCAATGGAAAAGTTTCTTGCCTTACTAAAATCATCTATCCATTCAAAGTCATATAGCTTTGCACCATATTCTTTTGCAATACTTTTCGTAGCATCAATGGACCCCGTATCCACAACAATAATCTCATCTGCAATACTTAAAATACTTTTAAGACATGTAGCAATATTCTTAGCCTCATTTTTTACGATCATGCATACACTTAAAGTAGCACTCAACTTGCTCCCTCCTCCAAATCTATTCATATACCTATAAATAGTTTATGTAGCGGGCTGGGGAGAATTGATTTATTCTTATTCTCCCGCCCAGATAACTAGTTCTGCCCGTTAAAGTATGCGATGGCTGTTATGGTTTCTGCACCGCTTACCTGAATCCTTGTGTAATTCAAAAAAATACCTGGAACTAATACAGTTTGTGCACCCTGTGCAAGAGATACTTCTGCTGTAATATCATTTACAAAGTAGGTCTCTGTAGTGGTAGGGCTAATCTGTATTCTTACGGATACTGCTGCTGTACCAGTATTTACAATATAGTAAGAATAATCTTTGTATTGAGAGGTATCAAATTGAAATGCAGTATTTGTTAATGCTGCATCACTTGTTGAAATGGTCAATGATGAACTGGTAAATCCACGACCTCCAATACTTACTGTTACTGTATTTGCAATGGTTGCATTAACAGAACCAGTTACGGATACAGTATCTGTGGCAGAAGAAAGTGCTCTGATATCAAAGCTATTGGCTGTTACAGTCACTTGTCCGGTTACTGTTACTGTATTTGCGATGGTCGCACTGACAGAACCAGTTACAGATACGGTATCTGTAGCAGAAGAAAGCGCTCTGATGTCAAAGCTATTGGCTGTTACGGTTACTTGCCCAGTTACTGTTACTGTATTTGCAATGGTCGCACTGACAGAACCAGTTACAGACACGGTATCTGTAACAGAAGAAAGCGCTCTGATGTCAAAGCTATTGGCTGTTACGGTCACTGTGTTGGCAATTGTAGCCGCTACAGAACCACCGACTTGCAAATTACCGCTATTGTCAACCAATAATCCTGTTATAGAAGCACCTGAAGTAATACCATAAATCTGAACCTTAAGATTTTGAGCAGAATCATTAAATACTAAATTGTTAGGCATGATATCTCACTTCCTTTCATTAAAAATGTGGAAGGTTGTCTACCCTCTACTTCATTATATTTTTCATATATTAAAGTGTGCTTCATGGCATACTTCCCAAAAATAATTCAACAAACTTGTAACCAATAGACAAGATCCCTATATATTATTATTAAGTAGACAAATAAAAATCTTAGCAAATACACGGAGGTTATAAGATGGACTTTAATAATACTCATTCATCTATACATCCTACTTCTATTATTGGAGAATCCAGTAAAATCGGAGCAGAAGTTTCTATAGGATGTTATTCAATCATCGGAAGCAATGTTAAAATTGGAAGAAATACTAAAATAGGCAATCATGTTGTAATACATGATGATTCTATCATAGGAGAAAACGTAAGAATTGATGATCATACTGATATTGGCAAGCTGCCAATGCGTGTAGCTACCAGTGTCTTGGCAGCAGCACCAAATCTACCTCCCTGCGATGTAGGGGATAATTGTGTTATAGGCACTTCAGCAATACTATATAGAGGCTGCAATATCGGCAACGCATGCCTAATCGCTGACTTATCTTCCATCCGAGAAAATGTTTCAGTAGGCAACAATACAATTATTGGTCGAGGGGTATCCATAGAAAACAATTGCATCATAGGCAGCTTTTGCAAGCTTGAAACCAATGTATATATAACTGCCTACTCAACTCTGGAAGATGATGTCTTCGTAGCACCTGGCGTAGTTACCTCAAATGACAGATTCGCAGCACGCCTGAAGGGTAAAGAATATGTCTTTAAGGGTGTTACAATAAAACATGGAGGCAGGATAGGTGCACAAGCAACTATACTTCCTGAAATAACCATACAAGAGGAAGGTTTTGCCGCTGCTGGCAGTATCGTAACAAAGGATATACCCAGAGGCATCGTTCATTGCGGCAATCCTGCTAAGTATATGAAATGCGTTCCAGAAGATCAATTATTAGAAAAGTAATGCAGAATTCAAAACACGTGGGAGTGTGCTAGTTATGAACATCGGTATGGTCGGTCTTGGAAGAATGGGAAAAAAACATTTAAAAGCTTTATATAATATGAAAGAAAATGATAATATCCCAAATCGTATCAATGATATATATATTTTTGATACCAATGTAAAAGAAATGGATGAACTGAGCAAAACATATGGTGCAAAGCCATGCAGTGATTTAGTGCATCTCAGAGAAGCAGCTGATGCTATCATCATATCTACTCCTACAAATACTCATTATGAAATAGCCAGCTATTTTGTTGAAAAAAACAAGGATGTCTTTATCGAGAAGCCTATCACTTTTACCATGGAAGAATCAACAGAATTCTTTAAGAAGATAAGTCAAAGAGATATTATCTGTATGGTTGGTCATATAGAACATTTTAATCCGGCTGTCTTGTATTTAAAAGAATACTTGAAAGATAAAAACATACGATCTCTTTCAGCAGATAGAATCAGTAAGGTTGAAAAAGGAAGACTTTTCGATATTGATGCTGTTAAAGACCTTATGATACATGACATTGATATTATTTTATCAATAGTAGATTGCAAAACACACAAAATTGCAGCAGTATCAACCTCTGAGGACCTAAACAATGTATTTGCAATCATCCAATTTGAGAATGATATCACTGCCAATTTGCATGTAAATAGATTGGCTTTTGAAAGGTCTAGAAAACTATCCATTCATACTGATGAAGAAGAGATACATTTAGATTTTATAAATGGAACTATCGATTTTCTCAAACCCTATATCAAAAGCATTGTTAAAAGCCAAAGGTATTCCAATGACATTATTGGCACAAAAGAAACAGTTTATTTTAACGGCGATGCCTTAAAAAATGAGCTGTCACATTTCCTAGACTGTATTGAAACAAGAACAAGGCCTTTAAGCAATGAATATACCGGAGGTCTTGCTTTAGATATAGCAAGTCAAATTGTTAAAAACGCTATAAAAAAGAGGTGAAATATTTGATACCTATTGCGAAACCTTTAATTGGAATAGAAGAAACAGAAGCCGTATCAGAAGTATTGTCTAAAAGTCAAATAGCAAGCGGTGAGTATGTAGTCAAATTTGAAGACAATTTCAGAAGGTATTTATCGTGCGAGTATGCCGTCTGTACCAGCAATGGTACAACAGCATTGCATACTGCACTTATGGCTGCAGGCATAGGTCCTAATGATTTAGTAATCACAACACCATATAGCTTTATCGCTACATCAAATGCTATATTATATGTAGGTGCGAAACCTCTATTCGCAGATGTGGATAGAGATACCTTCAATATTGATCCAAACAAGATTGAAGCGCTTATAACCAGTACGCCTGAGAAAATAAAAGCACTGGTGATTGTTCACCTTTATGGCAATCCTTGTGATATGGATCGAATACAAGAAATTTGCAATAAGTATGAAATCATACTTATTGAGGACTGTGCACAAGCCCATGGTGCGGAGTATAATCATCAGAAAGTGGGGACATTTGGGCTTGCCTCTATATTTTCTTTCTACCCAACAAAAAATATGACCTGTGGCGAGGGTGGAATGGTAACTACAAATAGTGAAGAAATATATCATAACGCTAAAAAGATTATTAATCATGGTCAAGAACAAAGATATATTCACGACATCATAGGCTACAATTATAGATCGACGAATATAGCAGCTGCAATAGGAATAGAGCAGCTAAAAAAGCTTGACTATTTTAATGGTAAAAGAATTGAAAACGCAAAAAAATATATAGATAACTTATCTCCAGAAAAATATGCTACTCCTTTGGTGAGAAATAATGCAAAGCATGTATTTAATCAATTTACCCTAAAGTGCCATATGGATAGGAATCAAGTTATAGAGGCTTTAGACAAAGCAGGTATAGGTTATGGTCTATATTATCCTAAGACAATTCCAGAGCAGCCTTTGTACAAAAATTTAGGCCTAACCACACCTTGTATGATTGCAAACTCACTTAGCAATGAGTCAATATCCATACCCATACATCCTATCCTTTCTAATCATGACATTGAATATATCATTGACACCCTAAATCATATATAATCTCTGTTGCCCCCTTTAAAATAATCAAGGCTCACCTCATAAAAAAACGCCTCTTATGTAATATAGTAATACTATAAAACATAAAAGGCGTTTTTATGAGGTCATCATTATTTAGTCTTTACTTGTTGCACTCCTGATACTGAGCTGTCTGCATCCATTGTAAATGTAGCTTTCGCTTCTTCAGTAGCAAAATATATGTTTCCTGTAACTTTATTACTTGTTAAATTAAAGTTATTTGCTTCAACATAAATATCACCAACAAAATATCCATATTGCAGTGTTGTGCCTGGACTCTTAATTGTTAATGATGGTGCTGTTAGCGTAAACAAATGTGTTGCAATTTTTTTATCATCTGGATTATTATGTGTGTAAAGACCTATTTTACGTTTAATATCCTTTGTTGGATCATTCTTATCATAGAATGTACCTTCCACTACAAGAGCCTTATCAGTCGTTAAGTCTCTGATAGGAACAATAATCCATGAGCCGTCTTTGCTTATTTGTTTTGCAAAAGCATCTGCATCATTTACTTGTGTAGGTGTTGCTGTTGCTACTGCATCTACATCCGCTAATATTTGTTTTCCTGTTATAGCGCTTTTAGCATCCATTTTGAATGTATCTTTCGCTTCTTGAGTTGTAAAATAAACATTTCCATCAACTTTAGCCTCTATTAACTGGAAATTCTTTGCTGAAACGTAAAGATCTCCTTTAAAAGTACCCTTTGAGATGTTTGCATCTGGGCTTTTAATTGTTAATTTTGGTGCTGTTAAAGTAAAGCTTGATATAGTCTTATGATCCGCATCTTGTGAATAAAGCGCTATTTTACGTAATGAAACAGGAGGAGTCTTTGTGTTTACAAAGTCGCCTTCTACAACCAGCGCCTTGCTGAAAGTCAAATTATTTAATGCTGCAATAATCCATGTTCCTTCTTTGCTGATACCTTTTTCAAAATCCGCTGGATATTGTGCTACTGATTGTGTTGCTGTTGTTACTGCATCTACTTGTGCATTCGCAACAAATTGTTTTCCTGTTACAGAGCTTTTGTCATCCATTATGAATGTATCTTTCGCTTTTTGTGTTGCAAAATAGATATTTCCTTCTACTTTGTTGTCTACTAGCTTGAAACCTTCTGCGTTAACATAAATGTCACCAATAAAAGTTCCATGCTCTAAACTACCTTTTGGGCTGTTGAAAGTTATTTTTGGTGCTTTTAATGTATATCTTGCAGTTACATTATGCTTGTCATCTTGCGCATAAAGTGAAATTTTACGTGCTGTAGCTGGTGGAGTTTTTGTATTTTTAAATTCACCATCTACTACAATTTCTTTATCAAAAGTTAAATTCTTTAATGTTGAAATAATCCAAGTACCGTCTTTGCTGATTCCTTTTTCAAAAGCTGCTTCATTATTTACTAGTGAAGCTGTTGTAACAGCATCTGCTACTGGTATCGTTGATTTTGCTGCTGCAACAATTGCAGAAACATAACCATATGTGTCTACTAATGTAGCGCCACTTACTGCATCAACCATTTTTTCCGTACCGTTTATTTCTAATGCTTTTTCTAATTCAGCTACTGTTTTTCCTGTTGCATATGCTTGAATGGCATCTAAAGATTTATCAACAGGGATTGTTGCCTTAGCTTCTTCTGCCATATGTGCACTGTAGGAAACTGCATTTGCTCTTTTTGATCCTAACACCTTTCCATCTGGGTAGCTCATGCCAAAATCTACTTCTGAATTTGGTACTGCTACGGAACCTTCTTTTGCCATGAATTGATAATCATCTACAAGTGTACCGACGATTTTTCCGCCAGCTACTGCAGTGAATGCAACTGTAAAGCATTTTGTTCCGTGTGCTGCTAATTCAGCTTTTCCAAGTTTTAATGTATTTAAAGCTGCTGAATCAACTTCAACTGCATTGCTTGCTGATTTTGCCGCTTTAACAATTGCTGAAACATAGCCATATGTATCAACTAATGTAGCACCACTTACTACATCAACCATTTTTTCTGTACCGTTTGTTTCTAATGCTTTTTCTAATTCAGCTACTGTTTTTCCTACTGTATATGCTTGAATGGCATCTAAGGATTGATCAACAGGGATTGTTGCTCCACCTGATTTTGCCATATTTGCACTGTACATATCTGCATTTGCTCTTTTTGATCCCAAAACCTTTCCAGCTGGGTAGTTCATACCAAAATCTACTTCTGAATTTGGTACTGCTACGGAACCAATGTTAGCCATATATTGATAATCATCTAAGTAAGCAGCTGCGATCTTATCTCCTGCCATTACTACGCCTGCAACTGTAAAACATTTTGTTCCATGTGCTGCAAATTCAGCTTTTCCAAGCTTTACTGTTGTTTTAGTAGTTGCAACTAGATTTAACTTCGCAAGAGTTTCCACTCCAGCTATTCCATTCACTGTAAGGCCGCTTTTTTCTTGATAACTCTTAACTGCATCTTCTGTTTTCTTTCCGAAAACGCCATCTGCTTTAAGGGCGTATCCATTTTTATTAAGTGCTGTTTGTAGAAGCTTAACCTCATTGCCTCTTGCACCAATTGCAAGTTGGCCAGTAATGTTTTTTGTTGCTTGTACTGTAGTCTCTGCCTTAGGTGTTGTTGTAGTTGCCTTAGGCGCTGGCGCTGGTACTGGCTTAGGTGCTGGTGCCGGTTTAGGCGCTGGTGCTGGTGCCGGTGCTGGAGTAACTTCTCCTGTAGCCGCTGAAACAACATCTACTCCTATAGGTCCTATCTTTGGACCAGTGAATACCATTGAAAGCGCTAACACTGCTACTAATGAATAGGATATTGGTTTTAAACCTTTTTTCAATATAATGCCCCCCTTAAATATATTTTGAAGGAATTCACCTATTTTTGTTAGGGATTCCCTTACAAACAAAAAAATACTAGCTTTTTAATATTCATATCTTTCATTCTGTCCTATCTTAATTACCCCTATCATCCGTAGGAGGTTTATGTAATTGTTGAAAATTTCACATAAAAGCTCATAAAAACCAAATTCTCATGTATAAATTTTACTATACTATAGAATTACTTAGTTTAGCAACTACTTTATATAGTATATAATTAATTGAAATATATTTCAATATATTTCAATTAATTTCAATGCAACTTGCTTTCAAAATAAGCTTTCTTTATTGAAGCTATTTTCAATTAGACTTCTTTAACATCATATCTACTTCAATCAAAATATTAAATATACTGTCACAACTTAACTGATAAAGAATAAGTTGTTTAATGTGACATTTATTTATTGAAGGATGAGGTGTAATAATGAAAAGTCTCAAATACTTGCTTGTTGCTTTACCCTTTAGCATATTTTTTAGTATTATTGATATTAGTCCTATATTTACATTTGTTTTTGCCTGTATCTCCATAATTCCCTTAGCTTCAATAATAGGCAATGCTACAGAGCACATATCCATCTATGCAGGGGATAAGGTTGGAGGTCTTCTAAATGCAACCATGGGTAATTTGCCGGAGCTTTTCATTGGCATTTTCTCTATAAAAGCTGGTCTTTTCGATATTGTCAAAACTGCTATAGTAGGCTCCATATTAGGAAATCTTCTTTTTATCTTGGGAATCACGACTCTTTTAGGAGGATTGAAATATCA
>JAUQXG010000187.1 GCA_030834765.1 Lutispora sp. | reverse complement strand
GACCCCATTTATCCCTAATAATAATGCTGTAGCAAAGTTAATATTGCTACAGCATTATTTATCTTTAGTCTCTATCTCTTTCTAAAATCCTTTTTAAGAATATTCCTGTATAAGATTCTTTAGCCTTCACAACCGCTTCTGGGGTACCTTTGACTAAAATTGTGCCTCCACGGTCTCCGCCTTCCGGACCTAAGTCGATTACATAATCTGCTCTTTTTATCACATCTAAATTATGCTCAATGACGATCACTGTGTTTCCTGATTCCACCAATCTGTCAAGCAGTATAACCAGCTTGTGAATATCAGCAATATGGAGTCCTGTTGTCGGCTCATCAAGAATATATACTGTTTTTCCTGTGCTTCTTTTTGCAAGCTCGTAGGCTAATTTAATTCTTTGAGCTTCTCCGCCTGAAAGTTCTGTGGCTGGTTGTCCAAGCTTAATATATCCAAGACCAACATCAAATAAAGTGTGAAGCTTTCTTTCTATTCTTGGGATATTTTCAAAAAATATCAAAGCATCTTCTACAGTCATGTCTAATATCTCAGAGATATTTTTACCTTTATATTTCACTTCTAAAGTTTCTCTATTGTATCTTTTGCTCTTACATACCTCACATGGCACATAGACATCTGGTAAAAACTGCATTTCTATTTTAATGATTCCGTCGCCTTTACAAGCTTCACATCTTCCGCCTCTTACATTGAAGCTGAACCGTCCATTTTTATAGCCTCTCATTTTTGCTTCATTGGTTAGAGCAAAGACTTCTCTTATGATATCAAAAACGCCAGTATAGGTTGCTGGGTTGGATCTTGGGGTTCTTCCGATTGGAGATTGATCAATATCTATGATTTTATCTATCAGTTCTGCACCCAAAATCTCTTTATGCTGCCCTGGTCTGTGCCTTGATCCATATACCTTCTGAGCAAGGGCTTTATATAGTATTTCATTTACCAGTGTACTTTTACCTGAGCCTGAAACTCCCGTTACACAAGTAAAAACGCCCATAGGAAATTTTACATCTATGTTTTTAAGATTGTTTTCTTTTGCACCCTTTATTTCTATCCAATTACCATTAGGTTTACGTCTTTTCTCTGGCACTGGAATCTTTTTTACACCGCTTAAATATTGACCTGTGATAGATTCTTGGCAATTCATGATATCCTGTAGGGTACCTTGTGCTACGATTTCTCCTCCGTGAACGCCTGCCCCTGGTCCCATGTCTATAATGTGATCAGCTGTATGCATGGTATCCTCATCATGCTCCACGACCAGCAGCGTATTTCCAAGAGTCGTAAGATTTCTTAAAGTTCCAAGAAGCTTATCGTTATCTCTTTGATGCAATCCTATGCTTGGCTCGTCTAGTATATAGAGAACACCCATAAGACTTGAGCCGATTTGAGTGGCTAGCCTTATTCTTTGGGCTTCTCCCCCTGATAACGTGCCTGCGGCTCTTGATAAAGTCAAATAATCTAATCCAACATCAATCAAAAATCCTAGTCTTGCATGAATTTCTTTTAGTACCTGCTTGGATATGATCTTATTTTTTTCAGAAAGTGCTAACTCTGAAAAAAAGTCTTTCGCCTTATGCACTGGCATATTGCTTACCTGTGCAATAGAAAGTCCAGCAATTTTTACTGAAAGGCTTTCTTTTTTTAATCGATCTCCTTTACAACTGCTGCAAAGGGTGGATGACATATATTTTTCAATTTCACTTCTCATATAATCAGATTTTGTTTCTCGATATCTTCGCTCAAGGTTTTTTACTACACCTTCTATGGCTGCATTGACTTCTCCATTGCCAAATTGCCTGCTATATTTTATCTTTAATTTTTCACCCTCGTTTCCATAAAGAAGCATGTGCTGTATCTCTTGGTCTAAGTCATGAAAAGGTACATCCAGTGAAAATCCATAATGCTTTGATGCAGCTTCTAATATATTATAATACCAGCTGTCTTCATCAAGGTTTCTCCAAGGCTCTATTGCGCCTTCTGATATACTCTTTGTTTTATCTGGAATGATAAGCTCTGGGTCAATTTTCCTCAATTCTCCCAAGCCATCACATTCTGGGCATTTGCCAAAGGGGCTGTTAAAAGAAAACATTCTTGGAGAAAGATCTTCTATACTGATGCCACAGTCTACGCAGGCAAAGTTTTGACTGAAAAGCATTTCTTCTTTCCCCGGTATATCTACTAATACCGTGCCTCCAGAAAGCTTTAAAACAGTTTCAATAGAATCTGTCAGTCTCTTTTCTGCCCCTTGCTTCATAACAATTCTATCTACAACCACTTCAATGGAATGTTTCTTATTTTTCTCAAGCTTGATTTCTTCATTTACATCAAGTATATTGCCATCTACTCTTACTCTTACATAACCGGCTTTTTTAATATCCTCAAAGACCTTCTGATGTTCTCCCTTTTTTCCCTTTATCATAGGAGCCATAATCTGAAGCTTGCTGCCTTCTTCCAATGACATAAGAAAATCCACCATTTGGTCTACGGTCTGCTGGGTTATTTCTTTACCGCAATTATAACAGTGAGGAGTACCTATTCTTGCAAATAGTAGTCTTAAATAATCATATATCTCCGTAACAGTTCCTACTGTAGATCTTGGGTTTTTGCTTGTAGTCTTTTGATCTATTGATATGGCTGGGGATAATCCTTCAATATATTCTACATCTGGTTTATCCATCTGTCCTAAAAACTGACGGGCATAGGAAGATAAAGACTCTACATATCTCCTTTGACCTTCTGCATAAATGGTATCAAATGCTAAAGAGGACTTTCCAGAGCCACTTAATCCTGTCAGTACTACAAATTTATCTCTTGGTATTTCAACATCAATATTCTTCAAATTGTGCTGTCTCGCACCTTTAATCACTATTTTATCTTTTGCCATTTTAACCTCTTTCTGCAGCTCAGCTGCATTAAAATCAAGTTGAAAAGACACAGACTTTTCAACCTATACCTCTATAAAATTTCCATTAATTCTTTGATTTTATCTCTAAGCTCTGCGGCTCTTTCAAACTGTAAATTTCTCGCATTATCTTTCATTTCTTTTTCTAAATTGGATACTAGCTTTAATATATCGTTCTTCTTCATTTTTCTGATATCTGTTTTTATTCCATATTTATCTGCTTCTTCTGCTACCTTGGTAGCTTCTATCACATCTCTTACGGATTTTTTAATACTCGTTGGAGTGATACCATGGGCTTCATTGTGCTCTAACTGTATTTTTCGTCTTCTATTGGTTTCGCTTATGGCTTTTTTCATGGAATCAGTAATAGAATCTGCAAACATAATGACTCTACCTTCAGAATTTCTGGCTGCTCTGCCTATGGTCTGAATCAAAGACATAGATGATCGGAGGAAGCCTTCCTTATCCGCATCCAAAATCGCCACTAAAGAAACCTCTGGTATATCAAGTCCTTCTCTAAGAAGATTGATCCCGACTAAAACATCAAATTCTCCAAGCCTTAAGCCTCTGATAATCTCCATTCTCTCAAGGGTTACAATCTCTGAATGCATATACTTTACCTTGATATCAAAATCTTTCATATAGGTGGTTAAATCTTCTGCCATTTTCTTTGTCAGTGTAGTGACAAGCACTCTTTGACCTTTTGCTACTGTATTCTTTATTTCACCTATCAAATGGTCTACTTGTCCTTTAACTGGTTTGATTTCAATTTCAGGATCAAGCAGCCCAGTAGGTCTTATGATCTGCTCAACCACTGCAGTGCTATGCTCAAATTCATATTGAGCAGGTGTAGCGCTGACAAATATCGCTTGATTGATCTTCTTTTCAAACTCTGGA
>JAUQXG010000186.1 GCA_030834765.1 Lutispora sp. | reverse complement strand
AAAAATTAAAAAACTGTCGAATTTATCAGAAAACTTTAATTTGGTTTGATAGAAATCCTATATTTCAGAGTATAGAGACAGTTATGAATTAATATGCAAATAAAAGGGAAAATAAGTAATTAGTATGTTTTGTCTAAGTTTTAGCTACTTGTATAGTGGATTTATTCATTATATACTTTTATTGTTAGTTCATGAAAAGAAAGGAGTTTTATAATGAGTGGTGAAAAAAGGGAGTTTTTTTTAAATATCAATTCAGAAATTGGGAAACTCCAAGCAGTATTGCTTCATAAGCCTGGAAGGGAGCTGGAAAGGCTTACACCAGAATATTTAAGAGAATTGCTTTTTGACGATATACCATGGCTTAAAGCTATGAAGACTGAGCACGATGAGTTTGCTGATGTTCTCAGACAAAGAGGTTCACATGTATTTTATGTAGAAGATCTGCTTTCAGAAGTACTAGAAAATAATGATATAAAGAAAAGCTTTATCAATGATCTTTTGATCAGCAGCAGAATAGGAAATACTGAACTATACGAAATAATTTACAACTATTTACTTGATAAATCAGCTAAAGAACTGACAGAAGTGGCTATAGCAGGACTTCTAAAAAAAGATATTCCTCATGTAGAAAGAGACTATAGCTTGTCTGACTATGTAAATAAAGATTACACACTTCATATTAATCCAATTCCAAATCTATATTTCATGCGAGATCCAGCTGCCATTATTGGAAATGGTATATCTATAAACTCTATGAATACTGAAGCTAGAAGAAGAGAGCCAATGCTCATAAAGTACATATATGATTTTAACCCGCTTTTCAAGAAAGAAAATGCTCCTCTTTGGTACAATTATACCATTCCACATAGCATAGAAGGTGGAGATATTCTTATATTAAGCAAGGAAGTTGTGGCAATTGGATGCAGCGAAAGAACATCAGCACAGGCCATAGAGATCCTTGCAAGAAACCTTTTTACAGGGAATGAGAATTTAAAAGAGATATTAGTTGTGCAGATTCCGGCACTTCGAGCTTTTATGCACCTTGATACTGTTTTTACTATGGTTGATAGAGATAAATTTACAATTTATCCTGGAATTGAAGATAAAGTTACTGTATATAAATTAACGAGATCCAAAACCAATGGAGTCAATGTATCACTTCAAGGAGAACTGGTTGATAGTCTCAGGGCTGCATTGAAGCTGCCTTCCGTAAAGCTGATACAAAGCGGCGGCGGAGATATGGTTACTGCAGCAAGAGAGCAATGGAATGACAGCACAAATACACTAGCAATTGCCCCAGGAGTAGTTGTTACTTATGGAAGAAATGAGGCATCCAATGAAGTCCTTCGTCAAAACGGTATAGAAGTAGTAGAGATAGATGGCTCAGAACTAGTAAGAGGCAGAGGCGGTCCAAGATGTATGAGTATGCCGCTGGCTAGGGCAGAGGTGTAGGGGAGGAAGGGCACGAGGCTCGAGGCACCAGGCTCGAGGATTAGGGTAGGGCTTTGTAAGAATAGATCATTCCGCAGCTCCATCGCCCGCCCAAGCGAAAACCTAGAGCCTGGCGCCTGGAACCTGGTCCCCTTGCTTAAAAGGAATACCCCAGCTCCATCGGTCAATTATTTTTGAATCTAAGTGTAAGAATTTGTAGTTTTTTGAATATTCACTTATAATATAAAATTAAAATTAAATGGAAGAGGAGAACGATAATAATGGCTGTTAACTTAAAGGGAAAAAGTTTCTTAACATTGATGGATTTTACACCAAGTGAGATTAGATACATGCTTGATCTTTCTCATGACTTAAAAGCAAAGAAAAGAGCAGGTATTTCTAATTATGTGCTAAAAGGCAAAAACATTGTGCTTTTATTTGAAAAAACATCCACAAGAACAAGATGCGCTTTTGAAGTAGGTGCATTAGAAGAAGGAGCTCATGTTACATACCTTGATCAAAACAGTTCACAGATGGGTAAAAAAGAATCATTAGAAGATACAGCAAAAGTTCTTGGAAGATATTATGACGGAATCGAGTATAGAGGATATAAGCAGCAAGTAGTAGAGGATCTAGCAAAATATTCAGGGGTTCCAGTATGGAACGGTTTGACAGATATAGACCATCCAACACAAATATTAGCAGACTTATTAACAATAGAAGAACACGTAGCAAAACCCCTTAATAAGGTAAAGGTGGTATTTGCAGGAGATACAAGAAATAATATGAGTTATGCTTGGATGTATGGATGTGCAAAAATGGGAATGCATTTTGTAGCATTTGGACCACAAGAATTGGCACCGAGCAATGAAGTAATGACAAAAGTACAAGCTATAGCAAAAGAGACAGGAGCAAAGATAGAATTCTCATCAGACTCAGAATCCGTTAAAGGTGCAGATGTAATTTATACAGATGTGTGGGCATCTATGGGAGAAGAAGCGCTCATACCTGATAGAGTGAAGCTGCTTACACCATATAAAGTGACCATGGAATTATTAAATAAGACAGGCAATAGTGATGTAATATTCATGCATTGCTTACCAGCCTTCCATGACTTTGAAACAAAAACAGCAAAAGAATGGATGGATAAAGGTATAGACATAAGAGAAGTAACAGACGAAGTATTCAGAAGCAGACACTCCGTAGCATTTGATGAAGCAGAAAACAGAATGCACACAATAAAAGCAGTAATGGTAGCAACGCTATAGACCCTAGGGGAGGTCAAGAGGGTAGGGCACGAGGCGCCAGGCTCGAGGCTCGAGGATTAGGGCAGGGCTTTGTAAGATAATGCCGCGCAAGCTCCATCGCCCCACCCAAATAAAACCTGGAACCTGGTGCCCGGAACCTGGCCCCCTCCCAAAAGAAGCGACCCAGACTAATAATATATCGGAGGATGAAGAACGTTGAGCAATGCAAAAAAGGTCGTTATCGCCTTAGGCGGAAATGCACTTGAAGATAAGGGATTACCACCAACATCAGATTCGCAATTGGAAGTTGTCAAGAAGACAGCAGATTATATTGCTGAAATAAGCTGTAAAGGTTATGAAATAGCAATCGCACATGGAAATGGTCCCCAAGTTGGAAGAATACTTTTATCATCAGAAGCAGGAAAAGATGTAACACCAGCGATGCCATTTGATGTATGCGGAGCAATGAGCCAAGGATACATCGGTTATCATATACAACAAGGACTAAAGTATGCACTCAATAAAAGAAACAAAAATACACCAGTAGTATCTTTGGTAACACAAGTAGTGGTAGAAAAAAATGATGCTGCATTCAAGAATCCAACAAAGCCAATAGGACCTTTTTATACAGAAGAAGAAGCAAAGAAGCTAACAGAAGAAAAAGGCTATATCATGAAAGAAGATGCAGGCAGAGGATTCAGAAGAGTAGTACCATCTCCAATACCTAGAAAGATAGTAGAGCTTCACTCGGTGAAACAGCTTTGGGATTCAACAATCGTCATTACAGTAGGAGGCGGCGGAATACCAGTAATAGAAAAAGAAGATGGAACTTTAGAAGGTGTGGCAGCAGTAATAGATAAAGACCTAGCAGCAGAAAGACTTGCAGAAGATGTTGGGGCAGATATACTGATGATACTGACAGAAGTCGAAAAAGTATCCATAAACTTTAAAA
This sequence comes from Lutispora sp., assembly GCA_030834765.1. Lineage (GTDB taxonomy): Bacteria > Bacillota > Clostridia > Lutisporales > Lutisporaceae > JAUQXG01. The sequence goes on along the minus strand of JAUQXG010000186.1, from coordinate 8,545 downwards.
AGCCAAATCAAGAAGATTTAAGTCACATGACAGTAGCCCAAGCAGCTCAGCTTATTGAAGAAGGACACTTTGCGCCAGGAAGCATGCTTCCCAAGGTACAGGCGGCGATAAAGTTTGTGAGGAGTAATCCAGATAAGAAGGCAATCATCACATCACTTTATAAAGCTGTGGAAGCTTTAGAGGGAACAGCAGGGACAGTAATAACATTCGCTTAAATCGTTTACTCATTAGATTTAGTTGCTCATGAGTAAATATTAAAAATCGCTAATCGCTAACGAGGCTATAAGCCTATCCAAGTTAGTGATTAGCGATTTTTTTGGATAAATATAATTTATGACGATAGTGCGCTTTTTACATTACAGCTTCTGTCTAATTCATTTTCTGTTGCTGCTACTATTACAGCGCAGGATGCATCCCCTGTGATATTTACTACAGTTCTTGCCATGTCTAATATTCTATCTATCCCTGCAATCAATGCTACCCCTTCAAGAGGCAATCCTACAGATTGCAATACCATAGTAAGCATAATAAGTCCAGCACCTGGAACTCCTGCTGTCCCTATGGAGGCAAGAGTGGCTGTAAGAACTATTGTTATATTCTGAGCAAATGTTAAATCAATACCATAAACTTGAGCTACAAATAAAGCACATATTCCTTGATATAAAGCTGTTCCATCCATATTCACTGTGGCTCCAAGGGGAAGAACAAAACTGCTTATAGGCTTTGAAACACCCATGTTCTCTTCAATACATTTCATATTTACAGGAAGTGTCGCTGTGCTGCTGGCAGTTGTAAAGGCTATTGCCTGAGCAGGGAATATGCCTTTAAAGAATTTGACAGGACTGAAGTTTGCTAAAATTTTCAAGGTCGAAGAATATACAATAAGCATATGGAGAAGACATCCAATGTACACTGCAATAACTACCTTTAGAAGCGGAAGCAAAACTTTGGGGCCATTCGCTGCTACAACAGGAGTGATCAGTGCAAATACACCAATGGGCGCAAAGCTCATGATTGCGTTTGTTATTTTGTAGGTTACTTCAGCCAGTGAATCAAAGAAGCTGAACAAAGGCTTCCCTTTGTCTCCTATTGCTACAATGCCGCCACCAAGTACCAAGGCAAATACGATGATTTGAAGCATGTTGCCGTCAGCCAAAGCTTTTATAGGATTGGCAGGTACGATGCCAAGCAAAGTATCAATAAACTTTGGTGCTTGTGTTACCTCTGCTTTAACAGTATCAATTGGAATAGATAATCCCCCGCCTACATTTGAAACAGTAGCAATGATAAGTCCTAAAGTTACTGCAAAAGCGGTTGTAAGGAGATAGTAGGCAATGGTTTTTCCACCTATACGACCAAGCTTCTTCACGTCACCAAGTCCGCATGTACCCACAACAAGAGAGGCCAGCACCAATGGGACTATAATCATCTTAATAAGATTTAAGAATAATGTTCCAAAAGGCTTTATCCATGTATCAGCTACAGCGGGAGCCCCTTGCATCATTAGTCCTACCAATATGCCGGCACCTAGACCAATTAGTATTTTTGTAGATAACTGGAGTTTTTTCATAAATCCACCTTCTTTCATAATATTTTATGTTTATAATTATGTAATAGATTTTGCCAAATACCTAAATTTAGAAAGAATATTTACAATGTTTAGAATTATCTAGACACAAATCACAGTTTGTCCTATACTTTTATTAAATAGTATATTTGCAAGGAGAAGTTTATGAATAAGCTGAAACATACTTTGCTGATTGCCTTTTGCGTTGCATTAGGATCACTATTTAATATCAACTATTTAACTCAGGGCTTTATTATTACATTAGCAGTTATTTTATTTCCAACCTTCCTTTATATATATATTGATTTAAATCCGCTTGTGGTGGCCTTTGCAACAGCTATCGTATCTCCACTTTTTCGTGGGATAGTTGTATATTATTCAAATGGAGATTTAGACTTGACCTATATGATGGTAGGGCCAGATGTGGTTTTTTATCTTGCTTATGGTATATTTTTCACCTTGATATATCAAAGAAGTAAAAAAAAGGATATAACAAAGTTTGTCACGACTGTATTCTTGTGTGACTTTTTATCCAATATGGTAGAAATGAGTGTAAGAACACAAATAATCGGAATGGATATTACGATTATAAAAACACTTTTGGTAGTAGCTGCAGGGAGAACGCTCATCGTAATGGTTATTGTCATTTCTATGAAAAGATATCAATCCTTTCTTATAAAGGAAGAGCATGAGGAAAGATACAGAAGGCTAATGCTTCTTACATCCTCCTTTAAAAGTGAAATATACTTTATGAATAAAAATATAGCAGAAATTGAAGATGTGATGAAAAAATCTTACACGGCTTATCAGATCATAACGGAAAAAGGCTATGAAGAAGAGCTTAGAGGACTATCTCTCGACATTGCGAAAGATATCCATGAAATCAAAAAATATTATATTCAAGTCATAAAAGGGCTGGAGGATATATCGGAGGATAAGCCAGACACTGGCAATATGAATATAAAAGATGTTACGAATATATTGGAAATAGACACAAAAGAATATATAAGAAAAAATGGACTTGATATCTCTCTTGATTTTATAATAAAAGCGAACTTCTGTGTTCAAGAACACTTTTATCTCATGTCAATTCTTAGAAACTTGATTAATAATAGTATAGAGGCCATAGAAAAAAAGGAAAAAGGGCTTTTGAAGCTTTATATATATAGCAATGATAGAGAAACGGTGTTTACCATATGGGATAATGGAAGCGGAATCAAAGAAGGCAATCTGGACTTTATCTTCAATCCTGGATTTTCAACTAAATTTAATGAAGAAACCGGAAGCATATGCAGAGGTATTGGTTTATCATTAGTTCGAGATCTTGTGGAAACTACATTCAAAGGAAAAATAAGCGTTAAATCTCAGCAAGAAAAAGATACAACCTTCACAATAATCATTCCAAATGAAGTATTAGGAGGGGAAGCTTCTTGAGGTACTATATTGTAGACGATGATATAAATATTGTAAAAATATTAACCAATATCATAGAAGAAAACGATTTTGGAGAAGTAATAGGTTTTTCAAATGATGGTGATGCTGCAATGAAAGATATACTGATTTTAAATCCTGACATTGTATTAGTGGATCTTTTGATGCCAAAGCTTGATGGAAATACATTGGTTAAAGAAGTAAAATCAATAAAATCAAAAATAAGCTTTATCATGGTATCTCAAGTTTCAGACCATGGTCTTGTGGCCACCGCATATAAATCTGGTATTGAATTTTTTATAAACAAGCCTATCAATATCATAGAAGTAGAAAAAGTGATAAATAAAGTGGCCGAAAGAATAAAGTTGGAAAATATGCTAGGAAACATACGAAAAATATTTAAAGATGTAGGAACGCAAGAACCAAAAGCAATGGATAATGCAAAACAAATAAAGTATATACTTAGTAAGTTAGGAATGCTGGGAGAAAAGGGCACTGGAGATATCATAAGAGTTTGTGAATACTTGCAAGAAACTGGAAAAGACTATGAAAACTGCAATATAAATGAAATATGCAACTATTTCCCTGACAGTGCAAATACAATTAAACAAAGGATACGAAGATCGATAAAAGACGGATTGACCAACTTGGCCCATGCTGGAATAGAGGATTACTATAGTGAAAGCTTTCAAAATTATTCAAGCACATTATTTGACTTTGAAAGTGTAAAGGCTGAAATGGATTTTATACGAGGCAAGAGAAAGGCAGGAGGCAAAGTAAATATAAATAAGTTTTTTGAAGGGCTATTGCTCTTATGCGATAAATCTCAAGATTATTAGAAAAATTCCTCCAGTTATTAAGGCATTTAAAGGATTCATAAGAATCATGAATTGCCCTAATAGTTGGAGGAATTTTTCTAAGTATTTTCAATATTATGATTATTTATGATTAATTATGTATTTTTTTGTATCCCTAATCGTATATTTAAGACAATCACTATTAAATTTAAGGGGGAAAACAAATGTCAAAAAAAATCACAGCTATACTATTGACATGCATAATGATTATAACAATTGGCATGACAGGATGTGCAAAACCAGCAGATACTGCACCTACAGCAAGCGACACAATAAAGGTTGGTTGGATGGGCTCACTTACAGGTGATCAGGCCGTATGGGGACAATGCGAATTTAACACTGTTAAAATGTTGTTTGAGGAAATCAATGCAAAAGGCGGCGTATTAGGAAAGCAGCTTGAAGCAATAGGCTATGATACAAAAGGTGACCCTCAAGAAGCAGTGAATGTGGCGAAAAGATTAACTTCACAAGATAAGGTAGTAGCTATCATTGGACCAAATGCTAGCGGAAGTGCAATATCAATTGCTTCTACACTTGAACAAGCAAAGGTTGCAGATATTGCTACAGTTGCTACAAATCCAAAAGTAACAGTTCTTGATGGCAAAGTAAAGCCTTACAATTTCAGAGTATGCTTTATAGATCCATATCAAGGCGCAGTTGCGGCAGGATATGCAGCGGATGTATTAAAATTTAAAAATGCAGCGATTCTTTATGATGTAGCAGATGATTATTCACAAGGACTAGCAGAATATTTTGAAAAAACCTTTATCGAAAAAGGTGGAGCCATCGTAGTAAAAGAAGGATTTAAAGGCGGAGATGTAGACTTTAGACCACAGCTTAGCAAAATAAAAGCAGCGAATCCTGATGTTATTTTTATGCCATACTTCTTTAAAGAAGTAGCACTTAGCGCAAACCAGGCTAGAGAACTTGGAATTACAGCAGCACTGATGGGCGGAGACGGTTGGCCATCAGATCAGCTTATCACCATGGCAAAAGATGCAGTAAACGGTTCTTATATAGTAAACCATCTTGATTTCGATGATCCAGAGGTACAAGATTTAAAAACAAGATATAAAGCAAAATACAACCAAGACTTGGAATTAAATGGTTTCCTTGGGAATGATGCTGTGCTTATGCTAGTTGATGCAATACAAAGAGCTGGAGAAGTGGATTCGGAGAAAATAGCAAAGGCATTGGAAACTACTGATATAAAAGGTGTAACTGGAACAATCAAGATAGGTAAGGATACCCATAATCCAGAAGGAAAAGAAGCGGCAATCATTAAGTTAGTAGATGGTAAATATGTATTCCAACAAAAATATTCACCAAAATAAGAATTTACAAGATATCATAAGACACCTTCAGGGAAACTGAACAAGTGCGGCACTGGAGACAGTGTCGCACTATTATAAGGGGGATCGCATATGGTTCAATTTTTACAGCAGCTGATTAACGGCTTGTCTATCGGAAGCGTTTATGCTTTGATGGCTGTTGGGTATTCCTTAGTATATAGTATTATGAATTTCAGCAATTTTGCCCATGGCGGAGTTATCATGTTTGGTGCCTATTTTGGATTCTTCTTTTTAACACTATTTCATTTTTCTTTTCCAGTAGCATTTGTAAGTGCGGCACTTTGTACAGCATTGCTTGCAGTGCTCATTGAAAGAACGGCATACAAGCCGCTGAGAGAAAGAAAAGCACCATTTTTGTATTTTATTATATGTGCAATGGGAGCTTCCATATTTTTAGAAAATCTAGTCATCGCAATACCTGCTATAGGTCCAACATTTAGAACATATCCAGAGATATTTTCAAAAGAACCTTTTCATTTAGGACTTTTGACTATTGGTAGACTTGATGTTTTGATGTTTATTATCTCGGCAGTATGCCTTGCACTTTTAGTATATTTTATTGATTATACAAAAGTAGGAAAAGCAATTCAGGCTACATCCTACAATATTAAAGCCAGCGCTCTTATGGGAATCAACACAGATCATATTATCATTATTATATTTGCATTGGGAGGACTATTTGCAGGTATCGCAGGAGTTCTTTTCGGAATGAAGTACACCGTATATCCTCAGATTGGAATGATAACGAATAAATCCTTTATTGCCGCAGTATTCGGAGGACTTGGCAGTCTGCCTGGTGCAGTAATAGGATCAATATTGCTTGGGATTATAGAGACCTTTACTTCAGGCTATATATCTTCGCAATATAGAGATTTAATAGCATTTGTTTTACTAATAGGAATCTTGGTAGTCAGACCTTCAGGATTAATGGGTAAAACTACTGAAGATAAGGCTTAGAAGGAGGTAAGGTATGGATACTTATGTACAAGGTATTTTAATTTTAGCAGGAATAAATCTTATGGCAGTTTTAGGACTATCTCTTTTGACAGGATTTACCGGCCTATTTTCCTTCGGACATGCAGGCTTTATGGCCATAGGAGGCTATACGGCAGCTACCATGACAGTGAAATTTCATTGGCCTTTCATACCAGCTCTTTTGATGGGGGGATTGATGGCAGCATTACTAAGTGTATTCATAGGAAGATTGACATTAAACCTGAAAGGCGATTATTTTTGTATTGCAACCCTTGGTTTTGGAGAAGCAACCAGGTTGATTCTTGATAATGTTCAGTATTTCGGAGGAGCAAGAGGATGGCCTGGAATACCAAACTATACGACTCTTACAAATGTTATATTCATAAATATAATAGGAATTATCATACTTGCAAATCTCATAAGGTCCAGGCATGGAAGAAACATGATTGCAGTGAGGGAGGAGGAGCTTGCTTCACAAATAGTAGGTATCAATGTATTTAAGTATAAAATGATGTCCCTTATGATAAGCGCATCCTATGCAGGAATTGCAGGAGGACTTATGGCCCATTATATGACTTTTCTTCAGCCGAAAATGTTTAGCTTGATCAAATCAACGGAGCTTACCATCATCGTTATTTTTGGCGGACTTGGCTCCATATCTGGAAGTGTATTAGGTGCAGTAGTTTTGACGGCTCTTCCTGAAGTTTTGAGAAGCTTTGCTAGCTGGAGGCTTGTTGTATACGGATTAGCTGTTATTATAATCATGATATCCAGACCAGAAGGCCTTATGGGAGGCTATGAATTTACACCTTCTAGTATGAGAAAGCTTTTTTCACGGCTGAAGAAGAAAAACATCACTGCTGAGGGAGGTAAATAATATGGAAATACTTGAATTAAAAGGGGCTACTAAATGCTTTGGCGGGTTGACAGCTGTAGGAGATGTGAATTTCACTGTACCAAAAGGCACCATAACAGGACTCATAGGACCAAATGGAGCAGGAAAAACTACAATATTCAACCTGATCACAGGTGTTTATAAAGTAACCCGAGGGAATATCCTATTTGATGGCAAGGATATAGCAAACAAAGAGCCGTACTTAATAGCAGATGTAGGGATAACAAGAACCTTTCAAAATATAAGACTTTTTAAAAAGCTATCTGTTTATGAGAATATATTAACTGCTTGTCATAATAATGCAAAATATAATGTTTTGGATGCGGTTTTACGGCTTCCACAATATAAAAGGGAAGAAAAGCAATTGAAGGAACAAGCTGAAAATTTAATGGAAATAATGGGGTTAAAAGATAGACGAGATCTTGTAGCCAACAATTTGCCCTATGGGCTTCAAAGAAGATTAGAGATAGCCAGAGCATTAGCATTAAATCCGAGACTGCTGCTTTTGGATGAACCTGCTGCAGGAATGAATCCTGATGAGACAGACCAACTGATGCATTTGATATTTGAAATAAGAAAAAAATTCAATCTATCAGTTTTAATCATAGATCATCATATGGATCTTGTAATGGGTATATGCGAGAAGATAATGGTATTGAACTTTGGATGTAAACTAGCTGAAGGTACCCCTTCAGAAATTCAGAACAATACTAAGGTCATAGAAGCTTATTTAGGAGTGGAGGGGTAGGATATGCTGAAAGTAGATAATCTTCAAGTCTATTATGGCGGTATACATGCACTAAAGGGAGTATCTTTAGATATAAACAAAGGGGAGATATTGACAATAATAGGTTCAAACGGAGCAGGCAAATCAACCCTGCTAAACTCCATATCAGGATTTTTAAAGTACAAACAAGGTGAGATAACCTACAAAGGTCAAAAGTTAGGATTTAATCCAACAAAAATAGTAAAGTGAGGAATATGTCATGTACCAGAAGGAAGATTGGTATTTGCAAATCTTACAGTAAAAGATAATCTAATGCTTGGCGCATATTTGAGAAATGATAAAAAAGGAATCAATGACGACTTGGAAAGAGTATATGTGCTTTTTCCAAGGCTTAAGGAAAGAGAAAAGCAGGTAGCAGGAACACTAAGCGGAGGAGAACAGCAAATGCTTGCCATGGGTAGAGGCCTTATGAGCAACCCTGAAATAATGCTTCTAGATGAGCCTTCGTTAGGACTTGCACCGCTTTTGGTTCAGACTGTCTTTGATATCATAGCAGATATAAGAAATATGGGAAAAACAATACTTTTAGTTGAGCAAAATGCATATAAAGCATTGGCAGTGGCTGATAGGGCATATGTATTAGAGCAAGGTAAAATAATCATGCAAGGAAATGCAAAAGAAATAGCCCAAAATCCCAGCATAAGAGAAGCATACTTAGGGAAGAAGGAAGCTTAATCCATG
>JAUQXG010000185.1 GCA_030834765.1 Lutispora sp. | reverse complement strand
CTGCAGTGATCTTTGTAATGATCATATCTCCAGGTTCTATTGCCGGACTCATGCTGTTTGTTAATACGGACGTGCTGCTATAGCCCATTACAGAAGGGACTTTTAATGGATGATTATTTGCTTCTAGCAGGGAATAGCCCAAGAGAAAAACTAATACAACAAATAGAAACAGTATCATATTTTCAGCCCAGTCAAAAACACCTTTTACCATTTGTTTACTCCTCATTTGCATCTAAACTTTAAAAAGTGAAGATAAAGCATTGGAGCCCATCAACATACCCCAATGCTTTATCTATATGCTTTTTTATTGTAGCTTATACATATGAATGTCATGATATCCAAGAAGCTTGCAAATAATTGTAAAAGCTTCTGCCCTTGTAATGTTATTCCGAGGCCTGTAGGTGTTGTCAGGATATCCCAAAATCACTTTATCTTCAAAACCTGCTTTTACGCTTTCTTGAGCCCAAGCTCCAATACTCTCCTTATCTATGAATGGCAGTTCTAAATTTTTATCGTCCAGACTTAATTTAAATGCTCTTGTAAGTACTGCAATGATCTCTTCTCTGGTGATACCATTTTCTGCTTTAAATAACCTGCCTGGGTATCCCAGGAATATATTTTTTTCAGAAGTAATATTTACATAACCTACTGCCCAATCCGGAATTTGATCTACATATTTAGGTGCAAGATTATACTTTGGTTCAAGCTTTAAAGCTTTAGCCATCAACATCGCTGTTTCAGCCCTTGTAATATAATCATCCGGCCTTACATTTCCATCCTTATCTGCTTCAATAATCCCGTTTTCAAGTAAAGCAATGATACATTCATGGGCCCAATGCCCGCCAATATCAGGAATGATGTTTAAAGGCTCTTCCACGAATACTTGCTTTTCATCACCATCATCTTTGTCCTTATCTTTGTCTTTTTCATCATCCTTTGGGTTATCATGATCTGTATTGGTAATTGGTGTCTTTATCATAAATGATACTTGGGCTGTTAGGTTTTGCAATTCATTGCCTGCCTCTTCATCCATGCGCATTGTATATTTTAAATCCAGGGGGTGAACGGATGTAATACTAAGCTGATCATTTTTTTCTAAAGTAATTCCACGAAGAAAATCGCCTAGGCTTTTATCATTCACTAGAGATGTTTCACCAAAATCTAACCATCGTCCCTTCTTAATGGTTAATTTCATATGCTTTAAAAAGGATTGATAAATGTAATCTTCTTTGTTAAGTTCCACCTCAACGCCCAAGCTCGTGAGCTTTGTCTCTCTATAATTATTGTAAATTCTGATTATGCCGTCTCTGCCTTTCTCATTTGGATACCACAAATCTTCTCCAAATAGATTTCCTTCCTGAGAAATATGTCCATTTGCATCAATGGTAACTATAACATCAGGTTCTCCATTAGAGGGTGTAGCAAAGGTATTTTCCATTACCCCAGTGGCGATAAATCCCATAATCAATGTAAAGACAACGAATCCAAGAATTCTATAAAACAAATTCTTCTTATATTTCATGATCTTACCTCCATATATGACACTACAGTAATCCCTAGTTTTATTTTAGTACATTGATTATTCTTTTTCTCCATTCATAAGATTGATTGTAATGCTCCTTTTGTATAGTTTTACATAACACGAAAGTATTATATGAAATACCATAACAATAAAGTAGGGCAACTACCCTACTTTATTGGTTTTCCACTGCTAGCTCATTATTGCATGTTCTTTGGTCTTATCGATCTTAACTTCCACTTCTTTTATTTTCTTTAGGCTAAACTTTGGTTGTATCTCCATAGCTGTTATATCCTTTATATCATAGGCATATGTACAGGTATTATCGTAGACACAGAATCGGGTGATGTCCTTGGGTTCTTCTCTATACTGGTATAAAATTGGTTTTCCTAGTTCATCCGCTATTCTGACAAGATCATCCATGGACTTCACCTCACTGGAGACTTCACAGGTTGCTGCCACCTCTGCATTTAACGCAACTAAGCGGTTGCCATGCTTCTTAAATATACTGTTCAGTTTCCTTACCAATGGATCTACCTGTGCATTGGAAGTAAAGGCAATTAAACAAGATAAAATAATCATTGCCAATCCTATGGCTGCACCATAAAGATTAATCATTTTTTCATTTAACGGCAGCTGTATCTTCTTGATTTCCTCAATGACTCCTGGTTTCTCTTCCATCTCACCTTTTGTGATTTCAAAATGACTATCACCTAAAGGAATTACCAATTGAGGTTTAAGTTTTTCTACTATTTCACCACTGGCTGTACTTGCCTTCACATTTATATTCATAAAAAGCGTTAGCTTAGCCGGCACATTTATCTTGGCAGTCTCTTTCAGCTGTTCTATCAGGTTATTATATTCCTCCAACTTCAGAGAAATCTCTTTTTCAATTGTAATACCCTTATCCTTGGTCTTAAATTCCGTCTTGGGTGCCAATATAAATTCTTTTCTCCAGATTGTTTTTATTTTTTTCTCTTGAATTGTGTAACCTTCTACTGCTGCAACTATAGCATAATCTCCAATGATTTCTGCATCTGCTTTCCCAGTAAATTCATACATAAAATAAGTCTGGATATAGTCTACAAATCCAGTAAGATAAGATTGCCCTTCCTCTAAATTATTCTTATCATATAAAATATTTGGTTTTAAAAACACACTGTATTTGATATCAGGTTTTTGATTATAACTATATAAAACTACTTTTTCTTCCTTGAATTTAGGAACCTTTAGTTCTCTATATAACATAATAGATGCTGCAGAAAATAGGACTATGGAAAATATGATTAACATAAGCCTTAAATTTTTATGAAGCTTTATTCTCATTGGTCACACTCCTAAAGGTGTTTTGTTTTATATAATAGTTCTGCATAAATAGGCCTTTTCCTTTGCCTCTAGAGGCAATATCGTTCATCAAATTCTTTGAAAAATATATAAAAATTGCTATTGTCTATGGACTTAAATATCATATTTTGTCATCTTATTCACCTATATTTCTTCAAAGAAAAATTGAGTAGGGCATACGCTCTACTCAATTTATTTTTTTATTTATTCTCGGTCACCATTTCCACCATATCCTGTTGGTCCATCATATGGATTTGCGTTTGGATTCGTTGCCCATTGCTCCCAATTAAATGTTATTTTAAATTTACAGCTTTGATTTTGGAATTGATTGCCTGCATCTGGATTTAGTTTAAATTGTATGCATCCCTCTTCTTCACCGTCTCCCAGTGAAAACCATCCCTTTGGTTCAATTACTAAATTATTTCTATCTGTACTCTCTACGACCTTATTCAGTGCATCCTGAAGTCCTCTCCAATACAGCCATTGTTCTACATGTTCATAATCATCTTGGTCTCCATCTCCATCAATATCGGCCTTCCATGAAGTTTGAGCTTGTAATTGATTAAATAGATCTCCATTTCCATCCAAGAATGCAACATCTATGCTCTTCAGTCTAGCAGGAATTGTGCCCTTATTTACTGTGGTCATATCAACCTGAACGATTCCACCTGGATATAAATCTTTCAGTTCTACAATGGCTTCATCCGCAGTAAAACTGACAGGGCCTGTATGTGTCCAATCATATTGATGCCAATTATGTACTTCGTTTTGGGTTTGATTGTCCCCTGTACGAGTAGTAGCTTTTGTAATTTCCATATTAAAATTGCCTGTTCTAACTGTAGTTGTTAAGAATGTTTGATCTGTCCATGCAGCGTAGCCTGCACCCATGAGCATAATTGCTGCTACTAGCACTAAAGCTAAGACCTTTGTTCTCTTCATTATAAAATCTCTCCTTTAATTTTTAATTATCTTCCAAACATGTTTTATGTGTTCGGCTTCCTTATGCTATTGATTATAATCTTTTGATTATTTCTTTACACACTGCAAAGGTGTGATTTTGATGCATCTGTTTGTAGTACAAATATAATTTGTTTTAGTTATCCACATACTACTTTGGTGCTAATATCCATAAGACTTGAGTACCACTTCTGTTTTAAAATAAAAAACAGAGCATAAGCTCTGCATATAGACAACTAGAATTCTATTTCATTTAATGGAACATCATCTCTGGATTTCATCAGTAATGTAGGCCAGCCTACTTTCGGTACCACATAGACAATTGTTCCTTTTACATCTTCAGGTTTTACTAGCTCTATATCCGCGCCGGAATTGTTGTCTCCTTGAGTTCGATAACTTTTCACATCTTCTTGTTCCACTATTTCAATAATCCGGTGAGATATGAGGATGCTTCCTCTTTTGAATTGCATGACGTCTCCTACACCCAAATGATTGATGCCTTCCATATCCGTAATTCTTTTTACTAAAATAACATCTCCAGGTTTAATCATGGGCTCCATACTGCCTGTGGCTATTACAGAAGGATATATGGGGAACACCCCTACTGCAAACCAGATGATGCCAATGGACAAAAGACTCGTAACAATCCAGCTTAGTAAGCTTTCTTCATCCTTATCTTTTGCTTTTAATTGTTTGGATTCACTCAGATAAATATTTTGCATAGCTGTTAAGGAAAATACAGGGCACATCACACCTACCAGCGCTGTTGTAATCCACTGCAGATTTGGCAGTATTGGTGAGAGCCATTGAAATCCTTGAATTATCCCCAAGTAAATAATAGCGGGCAATGGGCCTCCCAGAAATACCAAATAAGTTGCTAATAGATTATGAGAAAACTCTGGTGCTACATATTGAGCTATGAACTTTACCAAATCCTCGTACCCTTTTAAGTCGGTGATACTGCTTGGAGAAATAGTTGCCAACGTCATCATTACAGCCATTATAATAAAAACAATATAATTTTCATCCCTTGTTATACTATTTACCAGATAACTCCTTAGGAATTCTTTTCCTATCAACACTGTACCGACTGTCAGTATATTTATCAGTATTCCTGTTATGGAGTGACTATAGGGACTTTTCCCTAACCCATCCACAAAAATCCCAAATAGGAGGGAAGCGGCAATAAATATAAAGGCAAATATAAAAGCCCATCCGTTTATAGAATTTAACTGCTTTAGCTTTGCCTTTCCCTGTACTCTAGGAAATAGCCAAATCATACAAGCTACCCCGAACCAAAGGAGGGGCTTTAAAATATAGTTAACCCCTTGAGCACCTATCATAGCATTTATAGATAAATTCTCCATGATGTATATACCTATCAGCAAAGTAATTAACAAAGCGCATCTGGCTTTAGATGACTTGGTAGGCAAATATTCACTTTTGTTCATCTTTTCCTCTCCCCGCAGCTATGTAATGTCACAGCTGACATTTTACACAAAATAGAATTGAAAAAGGCCATAGCCTTTTTCAACTTTGCCCTCCGCTATCTTTTAGTTCTACAATGCGGAATTTTCTGCTTCACTGCTTTGATCTCCCTTTGGCTCATCCTCCTCAGCACCAGTGCTTAAGGTAGGTGCTCCACCTTCAGTGGGTGTTTCACTTCCAACTGATTCTTGTCCTTGATTCACCGGCTCCTGAGGGTTTACCGTTTCCTGATGATTCAGTGAGTCAGGGTCTACTGTATCAGGAATATCTAAGTTTTCTTCCGCTCCTTGATTTGGATCCGATACTACAGGAATGAGTGGGGCTACAACAACTATAGGCTGCGGTTTTTCACGAACTTCAATATTTCCTATTATCATTAAAGGTTTTCTCCATAAGCCGTATCCTCCAGACATTAGCATAGATGCAGACACTAAGCTTATGATAATAACAATCATTTTTCTTCCCACATTGATTCCTCCAACTTATGACATGAATCAGGATTAATTTTTCCTGATTTATGTTTTTATTTTATGATATCTATCTTATCCCTTGCTCAAACTGTACTTGATAATAAAATGTATGATCTTTATATTGTGCTTGTTTCTTGGTATGTATTTGAATATTTATTTCTTCTTCATCTTCTGCCCCTATCAACCGATTTCTTGAGCCTTCATATTGTATGTCCTCCATGATCTGTTCATCTTCCTCTATACCATCTACCCCTTTATAAATAACTGGTATGGTCCCACTATTGCCTAACTTTAAAGATATATTTTTCTGAAAGCCTGGGTAGCACCATCCTGTTATTTCTATTGTATCGTTATCTATAATGCTTGCAGTGATTTCCCCTTCGGAGTCATCTGATATTGCAATATCATCTGATATAAAATAAGGCTCGATATATCCTGTTGACATTGAAACGTCCATATTCAGATTATCACTCCAATAGGCATAGCTGACTCCTAACAAATTTACCATGATCATAGCTACAACAAGGATTATTAACTTTCCTCCAGATTGTCTTTTCCTCTTTTTTCGCATTAGGTCTATTCACCCCTTTAGGTAAAATATAATTTTTATTTTAATAAACTAATGTCCAAAATTCATTTTATTATTAAAAAAGACTGCTACTTCTAATCTATGGCTTAAGCCTAATTTCAAAAAAATACTGCTAATGTGCTTTTTTACAGTATTTTCTGATATATACAGCCGCTGAGCAATCTGTATATTGCTCAATCCTCTGCCTAGTTCTGAAAGAACATCTTTTTCTCTTGGTGTCAATTCTTTTAATTCATCCTCCTCTGAGGCCTCATATTGTAGCATTTCAGGGTCAAAAAACTTCTTACCCCTTTCCACTACACGTAAAGCATACATGATATCTTCTGCAAAGGCTTCTTTTAATATGT
>JAUQXG010000184.1 GCA_030834765.1 Lutispora sp. | reverse complement strand
AGCTTCTCCTGAGAAACTTCTTTTCCTTGCTACACAGGCTTTTCATAAGGATTACGATGATGGGACTATAAAGAAATGGCTTGATAAGTTTATAAAGAGATTTATCACTCAACAATTTAAAAGATCAGCCTTGCCAGATGGCCCTAAAGTGGGAACAATAAGCTTGTCTCCTAGGGGAGACTGGAGAATGCCATCCGATGCAAGCTATGAAAGCTTGATATTGTGTAAATAGACTTTCTAGACTGAAGGCTTCTTGTTAGGTGCACAATATAATTAAAAGTTAATATGTTTAGTATCTTCTTACTTACCATGAGACCGCTTCAAAACTTGAATAACCCTCTAAATTGATATTAAAATAAATATCAATTTAGAGGGTTATTCCTTGTGCCATATGTTCAGCAACAGTTTCATTTTTATATAAGTAGGTATTATTTAATTTCATTGGATTTAGCACATTTTCTTCAATATACTTTTCATATGTCATCCCTGTAACTTTTTCAATAATTAACCCTAAAACATCATTGCCTAAAGCATAGCCTCTCAATGGCAATAAAATCACACTGAAGAAAATACTAAGTATAATCAATATTTTAATTAAATAGATTATCTAAATCTTCTTGTGACATATCAACAGCATCAAAATCTGATGGTGTGAATTCTTTGAAAGGTTTATCAACACAGTGATCTAAAATTAGCCTCAATGTTTCTATATAACTATCAATAAATCCTTGGATTGTCATACTTTTAAATCTATTATTACTATATGTGATGCTTATTTTTAATTTTTTATTTACTATCATAACTGCAATGTCCATTAATGCTGTTAATGTGTTGTCATCATCACTATCTAATCCAAATTCAATGTTGGATATGCTTAACCTCTCATCACTTATAATGTTGTCAAAATCTCCAAGGTAATTGAATCTTATATACTTATTCTCCGATTCTTCCCTTAAGTCATGGTTTAAATATTTAAGAATGCCATAGTTAAAGCCTTTATTAGGTATACTTCTAATCTGCTCTTTTATTGATTTAATGTTACTATCTATTCCTTCATGTTCTATCTTGAAATATGAAGGATACATACTTGTAAACCAACCTACAGTTCTAGATATATCAGCATAATCATTTATACTTTCTCTTCCATGTCTCTCAAGTTCAATTATTACATCTTCACTATCAGTTACTTTATTAACTGTAAGAATTAGCGCAATTATTAAGACTTCATTAAGCTCTATATTATAGATGTCATTTACCTTTTTTATTAAATCGTTTATCATCTTTTCATCTAGCTCACCACTTAAAATAGAAGATGTTTTTACAAGGTTCTCCCCAGTTTCAAAATCTACAGGGTAAGTAAAATTCTTATTCAAAATAGAATTCCAATAATTTTTTTCTTCCTTAAAATCATTCTTCCTATAATCCTGTAGCTGCTCTGACCACTCTTTAAATGAATGGGTCTTCATAGGCAACTCCATTTTCTCATTATTCTCTAATTGCTTTAATAGGGTGATAAAATCGCTCAAGACTATTCTCCATGAAACCCCATCAACTATTAAATGATGAGCTGTAAATAACAAAGCTTGTTTTTCATTACTCAAATTAAATACAGTGACATTAAATAAGAGACTCTTTTCTATATCAAATTCAATATTCGCTTTCTCAACTAAACTTTTACCATTTTCATTTTGTTTATAGTTGTAATATTTCGATAAGTCAACATACTTAACAGCACTAGGTTTCTTTAAATGCTCATTATTGTAATATAAATTAGTGCTTTCCTTATTATAATTAATTCTTAGTGCATCGTGATGCTCAACTAATTTATTTACAGCCATTGCAACCTTATTAAGGTCTAAAATTTCATCACATTCTAACAATATATATTGACTATAAGAATTTACATTCAAAAATCTTTCATTAAAAAACCATTCTACAATTGGCGTATTATGAATGTGCCCTTGGCATCGGTCTTGAC
>JAUQXG010000183.1 GCA_030834765.1 Lutispora sp. | reverse complement strand
CCTAAAATTATTGTGCACCATGAGGGATTCGAACCCCCGACCCACTGATTCGAAGTCAGCCACTCTATCCAGCTGAGCTAATGGTGCATATCAACTAATTTTACTATGTCATTATAGTACATAATGAGCATTTAGTCAATTATAGCATCTCTAAAAATTTAAAAAGACATTCAAAAGAATGTCTTATGTAATCGTGTGGTGCGCCCGAGAGGAGTCGAACCTCCGGCAAACGAATTAGAAGTCCGTTGCTCTATCCAACTGAGCTACGAGCGCACGTTTAATTTTTGGAGCGGGTGATGGGAATCGAACCCACGCGATCAGCTTGGAAGGCTGAAATTCTACCATTGAACTACACCCGCATCAATGATATCTTGTGTCGACCTTTCAAATTATATCAGATTTTTTTTAACCTGTCAACAGCCTTTTCATTATTCACTCTACGATGACATACTGTGAATCACCTTGTTCGACAGCAATTTCTTACATATAATCATTAGGGACAAAAAACATTATACTTAAAATTTACCCTATAGTCAAAGGCGTTATCGTCCAAAATAGACAAATATTTTTGCTTTCCTCTAATAATCTCTGCTATATTTAAAATATCTATTCATTTCATCCATATTTTATTTATGACATCTCCAATAATCTCTTATATTCCTTTAATGCATTTGCTCTATGGCTTATTTTGTTTTTCTCTTCTTCACTTATCTCAGCTAATGTATGTTCACTTTTTTCTACAATAAACAAAGAATCATAGCCAAAACCATTGTTCCCTTTCTCTTCAAATCCTATGCTTCCATATATATATCCTTTTGCAATTATTTCTTTGCCTTCATGAAATACCGCTGCTATAGCACTGCAAAATCTTGCCTTTCTATCTTCCTTCGGAACATCTTTCATTTCTTCTAAAAGTTTTTCTCGATTTCTCTTATCCTTTTCGTTTCCTTCGGCTCCTGCATATCTAGCAGAATAAATCCCCGGTTTTCCTCTCAAAGCTTCCACTTCTAGACCGGAGTCATCTGCGATCGTTGGTTTCCCTGTTATCCTATAAATCTCTCTTGCCTTTATCAGCGCATTGGCTTCAAAGCTATCACCATTTTCTTCTATTTCTATATTTATTCCTGCCTCTTGTAAAGATATGATTTCTACGCCAAGTTCACTCAATATTTCCTTTAATTCTTTGAGTTTATGTGCATTGTTTGTGGCTGCTATCATCTTCATTTTTTTGTTCCAACTTTGTCTGATAATTCTCCAAGGCTTTGTTTTTGTATTTGTATCAATTCTAATATACCCTTTTCACCTAATTCAAGCATTTCTTTCATTTCTTCCTTAGTAAAAGGATTCTCTTCACCTGTGCCTTGTATTTCAACAAAGTTTCCTTCTTCTGTCATGACTAGATTCATATCCACCTTACAGGTTGAATCCTCTTCATATTTCAGATCAAGCAAAACTTCTCCATCTTTTATACCAATGCTTATGGCTGCGACATAGCTCTTTATAGGAATCAATTTAAGCTTGCCTATTGAAACAAGATGATTCAATGCATCCACCAATGCAACAAAAGCACCGGTTATGGATGCGGTCCTTGTGCCTCCATCTGCTTGTATCACATCACAATCTACCCAGATCATCGTTTCCGGCATTTTCTCTAAATCAACAATTGATCTCAAGGTTCTTCCTATCAATCTTTGAATTTCCATTGTTCTTCCGTCTACCTTACCTCTTGATGAATCTCTTTGCTTTCTTGTCTGGGTAGATCTAGGAAGCATACCATATTCGCTTGTCACCCATCCTTTTCCTGTGCCCTTTAAAAAAGAAGGTACTTTTTCTTCTACAGTTGCCGTGCATATTACCTTTGTGTCTCCCATTTCTATAAGAACTGACCCTTCGGGATGTCTTAAGTAGTCTCTTGTAATTTTAACGGCTCTCATCTCATCATTTTTTCTTCCATCAATTCTTTCCATTTATATTACCCCTATCTTTCTTTAAATTAAAAATCCACTTGAGCTTCCTCAAGTGGATGTAAACCCATTGAATTTTTTCAAATGGATATATTACTACTCAAAGTAATTTACAAATATCGGTACATCCAGATACTCATTCGCACCTATTCCATCAGTATTCTCTATTGTTTTTCCATCTACAAATATTTTTACCTTTGTTACCTCTGTAAACTCTCTTAAGGTCAATGTAACTGCTTTAATCATAGCACGCTCAGCTGATTTGTCTCCTCCAGTGTTTAAAATTTCATTTGAAAAGTCTACAAAAGCCATACCATCTTTTACTCTAACTCCCAAAAGCTTTGTTCCTTCTGGAAAAGGACTTAAAAGATCGCTGCCTGCAACGGGACCTTCAAGTAAACAATGCAGTGCAGCTTCAGCACTATTTGTATATCCTGAAACTAGTTTTGTAACAGGCACAAAATATGTATAATCTCCACTGCCCTTCTTTTGATAAATCAACCACAACAAGCCCACTTTCTTTTACTACTGCACCATTTACTTTGGTGTTCTTTGGCAATGTGGGCATAAGCCCTGCAACCTTTAGGTTTTCAGCTGATTCCGTACTATACACTAATGCACTGATTGCTGATTTTGCAATTCCTAAATCACCCTTTGGTATATACCTCATAACTGGAACTAGCAAACCATCCTCATCCTTATAGTACATAACAGTTGGTCTTGTATTTTCAGGTTGTTCTTCTTGAAATTCGCTCATACTTATAGTCGTCTTATCTGTTTGCTCTACCCCCTCTTTATCAGCTGTCTTTTTGTTAAAAAACTCTCTGAGAGATGAAAGCGGATTAGTGCAGCTTGTTAATACTATCGTACAACAAAAAACTACTGCAATAATGAGTGCAAATCTTCTTTTCATCATATTCACCCCTAATATTACTATTTGTATATTATATTAGGGGTGGACATAGTATATTCTTTAATAAAAATGAAAGCCTGAAAATATCTTTAGATACCTTCAAGCTTTTGCTTAATCATTTCGAGCTACGCTCTCCCCATTTTCAGTTTTAGCCATATTCTTACCTGAATAAATATCTGCTATATTTATATCTAGATTC
>JAUQXG010000182.1 GCA_030834765.1 Lutispora sp. | reverse complement strand
TAATCTAGCTATTGCTGCGCTACACTTAGCCATCTGCATCAAAGACAATATTCCTTCTTGCATTCTGGCTCCTCCAGATGCGGTAAATATGATAAGGGGAATTTTTTTATCCAAAGCCATCTCAGCAGCTAGAGTAATCTTTTCACCGATCACTGAACCCATACTTCCCATTATGAAGCTAGTGTCCATAATACAGAGGATATTCTTAAATCCATTTATGCTGCATTCCCCTACCAGTACACCTTCATTTATCCCAGTTTTTTCTTCTGTCTCTCTTAGCTTCTCTGAATAGCCTGGGAAATTAAGAGGATTCACTGATTTCAAATCTCTAAAATTTTCTATAAAAGAATCTTCATCCGTCAACATAGTAATTCTTTCTTTTGCTCCCATTCTAAAATATCCCTTGCACTTAGGACAAATTTTATAATTAGAATCTACTTCTTTTATATAATATACTTCTTCACAACTTCCGCATTTAGCAAATAATCCATCAGGACTATATGATGCTTTTCCTATATTTCTCATTTGTTTCACTTCTTTTGTTTCATCTATAACATGCTTATTTTCATTTGCCAATGTTATGGTAGCATATTTTTGCTTACCAAATATTTCTTTAAACAATTTAACACCTCTTCTTATTACCTGGTACTAATATTTGATAATAATTATAGCATATAGAAATATTTATTGCAAAAAAATCATAAGAGCAGTTTAAAACTGCTCTTATATTTAAACAATACTCATTATTTCTAAATTTGATTTGGATAAATCTATTAACTCACTTCCAGACTTAACGATAGGCTGCCATACTCTATTTGGGTTTATGAACATTAATTCTGCAATCTCGCCATTACTAAGCTCTACAAAGTCCCCTATATACGATCTGGCAATATTATTCAGAAAAGTCATCAAAATATGAGTATCCAATTTGCCGTAAGTCTGTGTCTCCAAATTCTTTATCACATCGAAGGGACAAAGTTTAGCTCTATACACCCGGGCTGATGTCATAGCATCATATATGTCTGCTAATTCAATTATCTTAACAGTCAAGGGAATTTCATTGTCTAATGCACCGATGGGATAACCAGTTCCATCTATTTTTTCATGGTGCATCAGTGCTACTTGCATACTCATTCTCGTTGCGTTGGGCATATTCTTAAGCATCCGATATCCTTGAATAGTATGTGTCTTCATTATTTCAAACTCCTCGTCAGTGAGTTTGCCAGGCTTTGCTATGATCTCTTGAGGTATCTTAGTCTTTCCAATATCGTGCAAAAGGCCAGCAGTAGCTAATTCGTCCAAATATTTTTCATCAAGCTTTATCCATCTGGCTATGATAACAGCCATTAAAGAAACATTAAGAGAATGGGCATAAGTATAGTCATCTAGAGGTCTAACCAAATTCATATAGTTAATAACATCGCCCATGGTATCAAACTTTACCATAATATCCTTGTTTATCTTTTTTATTTGCTGAACATCTACAAATTCACCATTACCGATTTTCTTTATTGTATAAGTTATTTCTTCAACTTTTTCTGTATATCTCGCTCTAAAATCACTCACTTTACTGGGATTTAAGATGCTTTTAATATTAGCTAACTCTTCACTATCATTATTTTCTCTAATCTTAACTTTAATCTTTTCAATTCTATGACCCTTTACTTTATCGATAATATATTCATCAACCATTGTGCCTTCTTTAAGTATAATAGCACCATTACTGTTTATTAAATCTTCATATAAAGTCATTCCTGTTTTCAATGCTTCAATTTTCAGATTCAAAACTTTCATAACTATTCCTCACTAGATTATATTTAAATACTATATTGATTACCATATAATAATAATTATCACAAAAAAAATAATATCTTATAATAGATATTAACATATATAATACATTTTTCAACATATTTCTTACTTATTATTAATTTATTTACGCCATTCTACAAACATGTACAATCAAGGTATTACTACCTATATTATTAAATATTATGTTGCTTGATTACTTATAAAGTAGTCTTATTTTATCTATAACATATTCATCTTGTAATATTATAGTAGCACTTCTATTTAAAGC
This sequence comes from Lutispora sp., assembly GCA_030834765.1. Classification (GTDB taxonomy): domain Bacteria; phylum Bacillota; class Clostridia; order Lutisporales; family Lutisporaceae; genus JAUQXG01. Next base: position 636 of record JAUQXG010000182.1, on the reverse strand, counting down.
ACAGGACACTCCTTCCGTATTGGAGGGTGCCCTATGCTTTTTATTTACATAATCTAACTACTTATTTTTTGAATTAGAACAGAAGCATTGGCATTAGTTTGAGTTCCGCCAGCTAGTGTTTGCAAAGTAACTGCCGCTGCACTGGTATGATTTCTCACAGTTAACACATCGCCAGCGGCGGCAGTTACGATTACCATAGCCGGATTTGGCTGAGTACCAGCTCCAGAACCGTAAGTGCTGCCAGCTATAGGAGCTCCATTTTGGAAAAGAGTAAACTGATTCGGTTCTACCCCTGCGGCTATAAACCATACTGCATAGTCACCAGCAGTGCCAAGTACAATGGAAGTTGTTCCTGGTGCATGGGTAATGGTGCCTACAATAACGCCGTTATCACTGAAAGTTATGTCAGCTTCCAATGCTACAACTTGCTCAGCTAAATTATAGATATATGCGTACTCTGATAGCCCCTGGACTCCTGTGGCCCCCGTAGCTCCTGTTGCTCCCGTAGCTCCTGTTGCCCCTGCATCTCCCGTTGCCCCTGTAGCTCCCGTGGCTCCTATATCTCCCGTAGCTCCTGTGGCTCCTGTGGCTCCTGTGGCCCCTGTAGCTCCTGTTGCTCCTGTTGCTCCTGTTGCT
>JAUQXG010000181.1 GCA_030834765.1 Lutispora sp. | reverse complement strand
AGCATATGTGCATATATTAATGAACAGGTTGTACACGGAATTCCCAGTGCAATAGCACTAAAAGATGGGGATATAATAGGTATCGATATTGGAGCTTTATACAAAGGCTATAATGGAGATGCGGCGAGAACTTTTGGGGTTGGCGTAATAAAACAGGTGGCGCAACAATTGATCGAAGTTACTGAAACTAGTTTTTTCAAAGGAATTGAGCATGCAATAAAAGGTAATAGATTATCAGATATATCACATGCAATACAAGTCCATGTTGAGAACAATGGATTCTCAGTAGTTAGAGATTATGTAGGCCACGGAATAGGCTCCAAAATGCATGAGGAGCCTCAAATTCCAAACTATGGTCCTCCCAATAAGGGGCCAAGACTTGTAAAAGGAATGGCACTTGCAATTGAACCAATGGTAAATGTGGGAAAATACGGAGTGAAGACTTTAAAAGATGGATGGACAGTAATAACTGTAGACGGAAGCCTTTCAGCACATTATGAAAATACTATAATCATTACTGATGATAAACCAGAAGTATTGACACTACTATAGAGTTATTCTTTATATATGTATATTTATCATGTACAATGTCAATATTTCATAGAGAGTAGTAAAAGATTACTACAGTATAATAACCAATTATGTAAGGAGCGATTTTCAATCGCATGGATATTTAAATCGCATTATCGAGAACGGGAGGTTTGATTACCTTATGTCAAAACAGGATGTAATTGAAGTAGAAGGAAAAGTACTTGAAGCTTTACCTAACGCAAACTTTGTGGTAGAGTTAGAGAATGGGCATAAATTGCTTGCCCACATATCTGGAAAGCTTAGAATGAACTTTATTCGAATACTTCCAGGAGATAGAGTAACAGTAGAATTGTCGCCATATGATTTATCGAGAGGTAGAATCACTTGGCGCGGTAAGTAAAGCAAGGAGGGTTTAAAATGAAAGTTAGACCATCAGTAAAGCCTATTTGCGAAAAGTGTAAGATCATAAAGAGAAAAGGCAGAGTCATGGTTATCTGCGAAAATCCAAAGCACAAGCAAAAACAAGGTTAATAAATCAGTAAAGAGGTGCGGCTGTGCTGTAAGCGGAGCTAATCTTATTAAAGATCACTCATGCACCCTTACAGCGTCTCTACTGATTTGATAATATAAATGAATTTGTGATCAAATACAAAATGTTTAATACACAAGTTTATCATGCATAAGGGATAGGGCTTAAAAAAATCGCAAATAATCCCATTGCAAATAATTGATTAAGATATTGGAGGTGCATGGTGTAATGGCCAGAATAGCTGGTGTTGACTTACCAAAAGATAAGAGAGTTGAAATAGGCCTCACATATATATTTGGTATCGGCAGAAGAACATCTAATAAGATACTAGCTGAAACAGGCATAAGTCCTGATACAAGAATTAAGGATTTAACTGAAACTGAAGTTGGTAAACTTAGAGAGAGCATAGATAGAAACGTAAAAGTTGAAGGCGACCTAAAAAGAGAAATTTCTTTAAATATAAAGAGATTAATGGAAATAGGCTGCTATAGAGGAATTCGTCATAGAAGAGGTCTTCCAGTAAGAGGACAAAAAACAAAGACGAATGCTAGAACTAGAAAAGGTCCTAAAAAGACAGTAGGCGTAAGAAGAAAGTAAGTATCTAGTAGAACGTAAAAACATTCATTTATAGGATACTTTAATTTTTACGTTCTAAATAAAGTTACTTTTATATTCATCGCATGCTTTAAAAAGGAGGTAAGAAAATGGTAGCAAAGCCAAAGGCTAAGAAGGTTAGAAAAAGAAGAGAGAAAAAGCACATAGAAAGAGGAGCTGCACATATACAGTCCACTTTTAACAATACATTAGTTACACTAACTGATACACTAGGCAATGCATTATCATGGTCAAGTGCTGGATCACTGGGCTTTAGAGGCTCAAAGAAAAGCACACCATTCGCTGCACAGATGGCAGCAGAAACAGCTGCAAAGGGTGCTGCTGATTTTAATCTTAAAACAATAGAAGTTTATGTAAAAGGTCCAGGTTCAGGCAGAGAAGCTGCTATAAGAGCGCTGCAAGCCGCTGGACTTGAAGTTAGTTTAATAAAAGATGTTACTCCGATACCACATAATGGTTGCAGACCACCAAAGCGTAGAAGAGTATAATATCCAAACAGGAGGTGTGAATTAATGGCAAGATATACAGGACCAGTATGCAGATTATGCAGAAGAGAGGGCGCAAAGCTATACCTTAAAGGCGACAGATGCTACACAGATAAGTGTGCCATCCAAAGAAGAGCTTATGCACCTGGACAACATGGCATGAGTAAGAAAAAATTATCTGGATACGGACAACAATTGAGAGAAAAACAAAAAGTTAGAAGAATATATGGAGTCCTAGAAGGTCAATTCAGAAGATACTTCGAAGTTGCTGAAAAGCAAAGAGGTATAACAGGTGCGAACCTACTGAGACTACTAGAGCAAAGACTTGATAATGTTGTTTACAGAATGGGATTAGGCGAATCAAGAAAGCAAGCAAGGCAACTTGTAATGCACGGACATTTTACTGTAAATGGACAAAAAGTGGATATTCCATCTTATCAAATTAGCTTAAATGATTTAATAGCTGTAAAAGCTACAGACAAAGATGTGGATGCTTTCAAAGTATTTGCAGAATCTGCTGCAGCAAAAAATCCACCACAATGGCTTACAGTGAATACAGAAATGATGGAAGCTAGGGTGATCGCTCTTCCAACAAGAGAAGATATAGATATTCCGATAGAAGAGCACTTGATCGTTGAGTTATATTCAAGATAATGGATTAAGCAAAGCTTAATCCGACCAAACTTTAGTCTGGTCAGGTTGTGGCTGGTTTTCTTGATTAAGCTTCGCTTAGTCTGGATAGCTTAAAGCTTAATTCGACTAAACTAGAG
>JAUQXG010000014.1 GCA_030834765.1 Lutispora sp. | reverse complement strand
TAAACACATTGGCAATAAAAAACAGAGTAAAAGGAGAAAAGAGCTTCAAAGAATTGCTGGAGGAAGTAAAACAAAATGCCCTAAAAGCATATGAAAATCAGGACTATCAATTTGAAGAATTGGTGGAGAAGATAAAGATTGCAAGAGACATAAGCCGTAATCCGCTATTTGATGTAGTATTTGCAATGCAGAACATGGCAGCAGAAGAAGTACGAATAGAAGGCTTAAACTTTAAGCCTGTGAAACTGCAAAATGCCATAGCTAAATTTGACCTGACCATTATCGCTGAAGAAATGAATGAAGATATTGAAATTTTCTTTGAATACAATACAAGCTTGTTTATGAAGAGCACAGTTGAAAAGTTGACCGAATATTATAAGTCTATACTTTGTTCAATTGTTAATGATGCTAATTGCAAAATCAATGATATTAGAATTATTGATAAGGAAATAGAAAAAGATATCATAGCCCAAATTGAGAAAGGTCAGAAAATGATTGCAGCAGAATTAGATTTGGATTTCTAATTAAGATAACCTTTAATTTTAATGTTGCAGAGGGATTTAATAAGATTAAAATCCTCCTGCAACATGCAATAATTGAGTAAGAGGTGAAATATGGAATTTAATATAAATTTACTTGATTCTATAGATAGGTTTGATGAAGCGAAACAATACTGGTTGAAAAAAATGTCTGGTGAAATAAATGAAGTTAAACTTAATTGGGATTTTGAAAAGACTTCGTACAATGTAAAATCTGAGTGTGATATTTCATTTAGTGATGAGGCATTAAAAGATATTCTTGCCATTGCAAAGAATGACATGGGCTTATATATTGTGCTGCTTGCTGCTTTCAAAATGTTGATTTACAAGTATACATTACAGGAAGATATAACTATTTGTGCTCCCGTATTAAAGAATATTGAAGAAATAAACGGTTATATTTTGAACGACTTTATACTATTAAGAGATACAATAAATGAACAAATGACAATAAAAGAACTTATAAAAAGTATAAGTATGAATGTCACCGATTCATATAAGCATCAACACTATCAGCTGTCAAGAATATTGGAATTACTAAAGATTGAAAAGGATATACCCTTTTTCCGGATTTCTTTTATGATGGACAATATTCATCATGAAGACTATATGAAGAGCATTGTTGATTCAGAACAAAATGAAATGACAATCGTAATCAGTAAAGTTAATGATAATATCCTAGGCAAAGTAATATATAATTCAAATTTATATAAAGAAGATTTTATAAAAAGATTTATAAACCACTATTTACATGTTGTAAATACAATTTTTAAGAACTTAAATACAAAAGTATCCGATGTTGAATTGATATCTGAGGATGAAAAAAGTCTAATGCTAAATGTATTTAATGATACTAAAACAGAATATCCGAGGGACAAGACAATACACCAACTGTTCGAGGAGAAGGTGAAGGAGAATCCATACAGAGATGCTGTAGTATTTGAAGATAAGCATATTTCATATTTAGAATTGAATCAAAAGGCAAATTTCATAGCAAAAGTATTACGAGATAAAGGAATAGGGACAGATGATATCGTAGCAATTATGCTGGATAAGTCTGTAGAAATGATTATTGGAATTTTAGGAATATTAAAGGCCGGTGGAGCTTATATGCCTATAGAAACGGAGTATCCTGAAGAAAGAGTAAAGCTCCTGCTTGAAGATAGCTGTGCGAAAGTATTAATAACAGACTTTAATCTATTGAAAGATTTTTCTTATGCTATAGATACAATTGATATCTATGATACTGTTGCTAATCAGAACGCTGATTGGAATTTTGAAAATAACTGCGGGTGTAGCAATCTTGCCTATATAATGTATACTTCAGGAACTACGGGAGTTCCAAAAGGCGTTATGGTTGAGCATAAAAATGTAGTACGACTTGTAAAAAATACTAACTATATAACAATTAATGAGGGTGACAGAATATTACAGACTGGTGCTTCAATGTTTGATGCTGCTACTTTTGAAATATGGGGCGCTTTATTGAATGGCGCATGTCTATATATTGTCAATAAAAATGTTATACTGGATGCCAAAAAACTTGGAAAAACTTTAAAGGATGCAGAAATAAGCATATTATGGCTTACAGCATCATTGTTCAATCAATTGGCTGAACAGGATAGTAGCATATTTATACAATGCAAATACTTGTTAGTGGGAGGAGATGTATTATCTCCAAAACACATAAATAGTGTAAGAAAAGAATGCAAAAACCTTAATATAATAAATGGCTATGGTCCTACTGAGAATACTACCTTTTCAACTACCTTCCTAATAGATAAAACATATGAAAATAATATACCTATAGGTAAGCCAATAAGTAATTCTACCGTATATATAATTGACAGAAGCAATAATTTGCGGCCCATAGGATTACCAGGGGAGCTTTGTGTAGGTGGGGATGGTTTATCAAGAGGTTATTTGAACAGGACAGAGCTTAATAGAGAAAAATTTGTTGATAACCCGTTAATACCTGGTGATAGAATTTATAAAACAGGGGATTTGGCCAGGTGGTTAGCAGATGGTAATATTGAATTTCTGGGTAGAATTGATAATCAGATTAAGATTAGAGGATTCAGAGTTGAGCTTGGTGAGATAGAAAATATACTTATAAGTCTTGATAGTATAAATGAGGCAGCTGTAATTGCAAGAGAAGATAAATATGGACATAAAATATTATGTGCATATGTTTCCGGTTCAGGTGAACTGACTCCTTCAAAAATAAGAGAGCAGCTTAATAAAAAGCTTCCGGATTATATGATACCTTCTTATTTTATGATAACTGAAAAAATGCCTCTCAGTGCAAATGGAAAGATAGACAGAAAAGCTCTTCCGGAGCCTGAAGGTATAGTTGAAAGTATTACTGAGCATGTTGCTCCAAGAGACGAAAAAGAAAAGCTGATGGCAAAGATATGGGGGGAAGTCCTGGAGCTCGATGGAATCGGAGTGAAAAGTAATTTTTTTGAAATAGGAGGGCATTCTCTTAAGGCTACTATTTTATCTGCCAAAATTCATAAAGCTTTTAATGTAGAAGTACCATTGCGCCAAATATTCAAAAATCCTACCATTGAGGGAATCGTGCAATATATAAATAACAACAGTGAAAATTTGTACACTTCAATAAAACCTGTAGAGAAAAGAGATTATTATCCGCTATCCTCAGCGCAAAAGATGCTTTTTATACAAGAACAGTTTGAGGGGATTGGAACAAGCTATAATATGCCAGTAGCCCTTATAATGGAGGGGCAAATTGAAAAGTCTAAGCTTGAAGAAGTTTTAAAAGAGCTTATAAAAAGACATGAATCGCTAAGGACATCCTTCCATATTGTTGATGAAGAACCTATACAGAGAATTCATGATGAAGTCGATTTTAGTATTGGTTATCTAGAATATGAGGAACAGAACATAGAAGATAGAATCAGTGGCTTAATTAAACCTTTTGATTTATCCAAAGCGCCTATGATGAGGACTTGGCTTATTAAGTTATCTGAGGACAAGCATATACTGCTGATTGATATGCATCATATTATTTCTGATGGTGTATCCATGAGTATCATTGTTAAAGAATTTGGAGCTTTATATGATGGCAAAAAACTGCCAGATCTGCCAATGCAGTATAAGGATTATGCTGTATGGCATAACGGTTTGTTTGAGTCCGGATATATGAAAAGATATGAAGACTATTGGAATAAGAATTTATATAGTAGCCGCGAAGGCTTTGGAGAAATTCCTGTGCTTAATATGCCCGCAGACTTTAAAAAGTTAAACTCCAGAACCTTTGAAGGTGATACCGTAAGCTTCAGCATTCCGCAGAACTATTCCAAAGCATTATATGAGTTTTCTCAAAATCAAAATGTAACATTGAATACTTTGCTTATTTCTATTTATGCAGTACTTCTAAATAAGTACTGTGGTCAAGAAGATATTATAATAGGTTCTGCTGTAGCAGGAAGGAATCATTTGGATCTTCATAATGTGGTGGGAATGTTTAATAACTTCCTGCCAATTTGGAATAAAATTGATGGTAATTCTACGTTTATAGAATTTTTGAATTTTGAAAAAGATGTTATTCTTAGTGCTTATGAAAATCAAGAATACCCCTATCATAAAATGGTGGAGAAATTACCTTCTCGAAGCGATTTTACAAAAAACCCTTTATTTGATACCATGTTGATTTTTCACAATGAATTCGATAAAGAGATAAATTTAGAAATCAACAATTTAAAATTTAAAAGGTATGAACTTAAGAACAAAACATCAAAGTTGGATTTTAAGCTAGACATATTTATAAATGGAGATATGAGTCTGGATTGTGCTTTTGAATATAATGTTAATAAATTCAGAAAAGACACAATTGAAAGGTTAGCTAATAATTTTGTAAATCTACTAACAAATATAATAAACAATCCTTCGGCACAAATTTCCGATATTGAATTATTGAGGGAAGAAGATAAAAGACAGCTTATTTTTGATTTTAATGATACGAAAGCAGATTATCCGAAAAATAAGACAATACATCAGCTTTTTTTAGAACAGGCGGCGAGAACTCCTGATAATGTGGCTCTTGTTTTTGAAGATAAAGAAGTCACCTATAGGGAGTTGAACGAAAGAGCTGACGATTTGGCTGAGCTGCTAAGGGGTAAAGGCGTAGCACGGGATGATATAGTTGCTCTTTTAATAGAAAGATCTATTGATATGATAGTAGGAATACTGGGAGTATTAAAGGCAGGTGGAGCCTATCTTCCTATAGATCCTGAGTATCCAAAGGAAAGGATACAGTATATTTTAAACGATAGCAATGCATCAATTATATTAACTACGCTGAATACTTCTGAAAATTTTTCGTATGTATTGCTACAAAATGTAAGTGTTAATGCAGTTGAGGTTACTTTGAATTGTTCAAGGGCGCAGATAAAGGATTTTGATAATCTTCCTATACCAGACAGGTCACTCATTGACTATGAAAAATATAGCAGCTATATAGGAATGGCTATGGTAAAGCATACCATTTCAATACAAGCTACAAGAGGTTGTCCTTATGACTGTGCATATTGCCATAAAATTTGGCCTAAGGTAAATGTAGTGCGCTCAGCAGAAAATATTTTCAGAGAGATAAAGCTTTATTATGATATGGGAGTAAGAAGGTTTGTTTTTATTGATGATATATTCAATCTTGATGTAGAAAACAGCAGTAGATTATTCAAAAAGGTAATAGAAGAAAATATCAAAATACAAATATTTTTTCCTAATGGCTTGAGGGGAGATATTCTTACAAGGGAATACATTGATTTGATGGTAAAGGCCGGTACGGTTAATTTTGCATTGGCCTTGGAGACCGCATCTCCCAGACTTCAAAAACTAATTAGGAAAAATTTAAATTTGCAGAAATTAAAGGATAATATCAACTATATTACTGAAAAACACCCCAATGTAATATTAGATTTATTTACTATGCACGGTTTTCCTACTGAGACTGAATATGAAGCAAGAATGACACTGGATTTTATAAAAAGTATAAAGTGGCTGCATTTTCCATACTTCCATATATTAAAGATATATCCTGGTGCAGGTATGGAAAGATTAGCCCTTGATAATGGCGTATCAATGGAAGCCATACAGAAATCAGTTGATCTGGCATATCATGAGTTACCTGAAACCTTGCCCTTCTCTAAGAGCTTTACATTAAAATGCCAGACTGAGTTTTTGAATGAGTACTTCTTATCAAAAGAGCGCTTAATAAAAGTACTGCCAATGCAAATGAAAGTAATGACAGAAGATGAACTTGTGCAGAAGTATAATAGTTATTTGCCTATGGAGATAAATACCTTTCATGATTTGCTGGAGCTTGTCGGAATATTGCCTGATGAATTGGGTGAATGTGATTTTGTCAAAGATGACTATGGAGTTGTTACGGCATTTAATGAAAAGCTAAGGAGAAGCTTTGGTAAGCATAAGACTCATGAGAAGGCTTTGCGTATATTATTTTTGGATTTATCACAACTGTTTACCAGCGATAGCAATGAAATGCTTTATGATGTAGTCGAGCCTCCTTTAGGACATATGTATTTGCTGACATATTTAAATGAAAAGCTTGAGGAGAATGTACAGGGGAAAATATATAAGTCTAGAATAGACTTCAACAGCTATGAAGAATTGAAAAGGTTAATAGATGACTTTAACCCGGATATCATAGGGATGAGGACACTGACATTTTATAGAGACTTTTTCCATAAGACAGTATCAGTAATAAGAAGCTGGGGAATAAATATTCCAATAATAGCAGGAGGACCCTATGCTTCAAGCAGCTGTATGGAGCTTCTTAGAGATTCAAATGTAGATATAGCAATACTTGGAGAAGGAGAATTGACGATTTGTGAACTGGCGGAAAGCATGATAAAAAATGGAGGTAAGCTACCTGAGGATAATGTTTTAAAACAAATACCAGGAATAGCATTTGTAGATAAGAATAGAGGGGAATATGGAGAAATTTATAATAGACAAGTATTACTGATTGATCAATTGGTGCATGAAAAAATGGGTAAAACAATAAAAACAGAGGAAAACATAAATAAACCAAATGATCTTGCATATGTAATATATACATCAGGAACTACAGGGAAGCCAAAGGGAGCAATGATAGAGCATAGGAATGTAGTAAGGCTCATGTTTAACGATGGGATGCAGTACGATTTTAATGACAAAGATGTATGGACAATGTTTCATTCATATTGCTTTGATTTTTCAGTCTGGGAAATGTATGGCGCATTACTGTATGGAGGTAAGCTTGTCATAATTCCAAAGCTTACGGCAAGGGATACAGAAAAGTACCTGGAAACTTTGAAAAAGGAAAGAGTGACTGTATTAAATCAAACACCTACTGCTTTTTATAACCTTATAAATGAAGAATTAAAATGTAAGGATAGTCAGCTTGAATTAAGATATGTAATATTCGGGGGAGAGGCGCTAAAGCCAGGTATATTAGCAGGATTTAAAAATCAGTATCCAGATACCAAGTTGGTAAACATGTATGGAATAACAGAAACAACAGTACATGTAACCTACAAGGAAATAGGAGAATATGAAATAGAAAACAACATAAGCAACATAGGGAAACCAATACCTACACTAACAGCTTATATATTGGATAAGAACATGAAGCTTTTACCTGTGGGCGTAGCAGGAGAACTGTGTGTAGGTGGAGCAGGACTGGGAAGAGGTTACTTAAACAGAGAAGAACTAACAAAAGAAAAGTTCCCAGAAAATCCATTCGAGCCGGGAGAAAGGCTATACAGATCGGGAGACCTAGCAAGATGGCTGACAGAAGGAGAATTGGAATATCTGGGTAGGATAGATCATCAGGTCAAAATAAGAGGACATAGAATAGAGCTGGGAGAAATAGAAAGCAGTCTATTATCCCATAAGGAAATAAAGGATGTATTGGTTATTGTAAAAGAAGATGAAGTAGATAACAAATACCTATGCGCATATATAGTGGGAGAGCGAGAGCTGACCGTAGGAGAGCTGAGAGAACATCTGTCAAAAGAGCTTCCAGAATATATGCTGCCCTCATATTTTATACAAATAGACAAAATGCCCTTGAATGCAAACGGAAAAGTAGATCGAAAAGCATTGCCCTCTGTGGACGGGAAGATAAACACAGGAGTGGAGTATGTAGCACCGAGAAATGATATAGAAGAAAAACTTGTTTTAATATGGCAGGAAGTATTGGGAGTGGAAAGAGTAGGTATAAAGGATAACTTCTTTGAATTGGGGGGGCATTCACTTAAAGCAACAAATCTGGTAGGAAAGATAAAAAAAGAAATGAACTTTGACATACCGCTTAGAGAGATATTCAAGTTACCTACAGTAGAGGCACTGGCAAGACTCATGGTTAATTCAGATTATAGCATAAGAAAAAATATGAATGATGACCTAATTTTGATTAAGCAATCTGAAAAAGCAATTAATAATTTGTTTTTCATTCATGATGGAAGCGGAGATGTTGAGGGGTATTTGGAGCTATGTAATAATCTAGATTCGGTTTTCTGTTACTGGGGATTAAAGATAAATAAAGCACATTATTTTGCACCTGTAAATAGTACCATTGAGGATATTGCTAAAGATTATGCAGGCAAAATTAGAAAAACACAACCAAAAGGACCTTATTATATTTCAGGCTGGAGCTATGGAGCAATAATCGCTTTTGAAATAGCAAGACAGTTTGAAGAGATGAATGAGGAAGTTAGCGTACTATCATTGATAGACCCTAATGTTTCGGGTGGAGTATTTGATATATATGATAATATATCAAGTTCAGACTATTTTAGCCAGGATACAGAAAGAAGGTTTATAAAAACATCCCTGGAAGGAATGGTTTCCTATGATGATATTGAGCAATTAGAAGACATGCCTAGTATTTGGAGATGTGCTCAAAATGCTTTAAAAGCTAATGAACCGTATGAAGAAAACATTAAAACCAAAGTACCTGAATATATAAGACAGTTGATACCAAACTTTGAAGCAATTAATTATGAAGAACTTATATGTTACATAAATACTATAAGAACTCTCCATAGAGCAGTGCAAATATATGTGCCAAAAACCAAGCTGAAAGCTGCTGTGA